>CAYROB010000277.1:0-1511 GCA_964425775.1 uncultured Carnobacteriaceae bacterium | reverse complement strand
TTAGCCAAAAAAGGGCATGAGGTACGAGTTGTTCTTCCTTATTTTTCAAAATTAGTACCGGAGAAATATAAAGAACAATTAGAAGATATCACAAACTTTACTGTCGAGGTTGGTTGGCGCAATCAGTATTGTGGAATAAAGCAATTAGTCATGGACGATGTGACTTATTACTTTATCGATAACGAATTTTATTTTAGACGCGATGGCTTATATGGTTACGGCGATGATGCAGAGCGGTTTGCATACTTTCAATTAGCAGCCATTGAGATGATGGAAGTTGTGGATTATATTCCAGATATATTCCATGTGAACGACTGGCAGACAGCGGTGATACCAGTTCTGTTAAAAGATAAATACATGTGGAAAGAAAAGCTTAGAGACATAAAGACAGTTCTCACGATTCATAATTTAATGTTTCAGGGTGTCCATGGTCAATATGTTTTAGGTGACTTATTTGGAATTGGATATGATGCATTTCACGAACATGGATTGAAATACTATGAAGATGTAAACTTCTTAAAAGGTGGTATTTACTACGCTGATTTAGTAACCACGGTGAGTCCAACTTATGCTAGAGAAATTCAAACGGCTGATTTTGGAATGGGTCTCGAGCAAGACTTGCAAAAAGTAAGTTATAAGCTTGTTGGTCTGTTGAATGGAATAGACTATGATATCTATGATCCAGCTACTGACGAAACAATCCCAGAAACCTTTACAGCGGATGATTTATCAGGGAAAAAGAAGAACAAGGCTGCGCTTCAAGAGCAAGTTGGTTTACCGGTAGACGAAGATGTTGCCTTGATCAGTGTGGTTACAAGATTAGATGAGCAAAAAGGGATTCAATTGATCATCGATAGTCTTGAAAATTTAGTGAATTTCCGAAAGGTTCAACTTGTTTTACTAGGAACAGGAAAGCATTATTATGAGGATGCGTTCCGCTATTTTACACACAAGTACCCAGATAAATTTCAGGGGATCATTGATTTCGATATCAATTTAGCTCAGCTGATGTATGCGGGAAGCGATATGTTCCTAATGCCATCTGCCTTTGAGCCATGTGGCTTAAGTCAAATCAACTCCATGCGCTATGGTACATTACCAATCGTTCATGAAGTAGGCGGATTAGCGGATACTGTGAAGCCTTATAACCATGTAACGCATGAGGGGACAGGCTTTTCATTTTATGGGTTCAATGTTTACACTTTATTGAATACAATCGATCAGGCATTAACGATTTACTATGATTTCCCAGAACAATGGGAAAAACTTGTTCGGCAAGCCATGGATGAAGATAATAGTTGGGAAAAAGCGTCTGAGGCTTATGAAAAACACTATAAGAATTTAGTACAGTAAAATATAAAAAACAGGTTGGGAAATAAAATTCCCAACCTGTTTTTTTCATGTGCGCCCAGCATGGGTGATAACTTGGTGGTGAAAGTCCACTACAGGCTAGGCAATAGGAACTGTTAGCTAATGGCAAGGGTGTCCACCGCGAGGTGGAATCTGAAGGA
>CAYROB010000276.1:0-1516 GCA_964425775.1 uncultured Carnobacteriaceae bacterium | reverse complement strand
TATAGTTGGAGTTGGTGTGACACCGAATCTAGCTATCGACTATCCGGATTTAGAAATAGATGGAGGAATTGTAGTCAATGAATATGGTGAGACATCTATCGATGATATTTATGCAATTGGTGACATCGCTGTCTGGCCTTATAAAGATGAAATGATTCACGTTGAACATTGGGAGCATGCGTATAATCACGGACAAACTATTGCCCGAAATATTATGAATCCTAAAAGTCGATCTTATACAGTTCGTCCTTATTTTTGGACAGACCAATATGATCAGACCTTTGAACGGCTTGGTCATGCAATGGAGTGGGATCGAATCATCAAACGAGGCTTGCTAGAAAATAAAGAATTTACACTTGCTTATGTGGATGAAGAGAATTATCCGTTGGCAATTTTCTTCGCAAATAACGGAGATAAACGTAAAGAGGTCAGCAAATTTATGAACAGAAATGAACCAATTAACGAAGAGATATTTAAAAATATGGATAATCCATTATAAAGAAGCCATCCAAAGAACGAGTTGTTTTTTAGGTTAAAGGGGAACTTGTTTTTTGGATTGATATTCAATCTAGAAAGTTTATAATAAGCAGTAGGATTTGAATGAATTAGAAGGAGCTATTTGAATGACCAAAAGAAGAAATGGATTTAAGAGCTTAAAAGGATTATCTGTATTTTTGATGAGCACCTCTCTTTTACCACTTACGCCGATTCATGCGGAAGAAGCTAGTCAAGAGACAGAAGCTGAAGAAATTGTAGAAGAATTAGAAAATACTGAGTCGTCTGAAACACAATTTATGATGAGTGTTTCTCAAACAAGTAATGGAAAAACAGGTTGGTCACAAGAAGGATCGAATAGGTACTATTATGACGACGCTGGCGAAAAAGTAACAGGCTGGCAAAAGATTGACGGTCACTGGTATTATATGAACGCTAGTGGAGCGATGCAGACAGGTTACCTCGTCATTGGTAGCCAAATGTACTATTTTAAACCAAACGGTGCTTTAGATACAAGTTTAGAGGACTTAAATAAAAATCCAACACCAACAGAATTTATCGATACTGTTTCAGACTATGCAATCAAAATAGCTGAAGAGCATGGATTGTATGCTTCGGTGATTGTCGCACAAGCTTCCTTAGAAACGGGCTATGGTCGAAGTGCTTTATCAAAAGTACCAAATCATAACTTGTTTGGGATTAAAGGAGCCTATAATGGTGAATCGGTCTACATGTATACTCAAGAAGATGATGGAAAAGGAAATATGAGTACGATTCAAGCCAATTTCAGAAAATATCCAAGCTATTTGGAATCTTTTGAAGACTATGCAGACAAGATTGTTAACGGAGTTAGCTGGAAACCAGATATTTATACGGGAACTTGGCGAGCCAATACAAATAATTACTCCGATGCAACAGCGGCATTAACTGGGGTTTATGCGACTGATACCTCGTATTATAGAAAATTAAATAACATAATTCAGCATTATCGCTTATACGAACTTGATGGGGATACCTTGGT
>CAYROB010000275.1:0-1556 GCA_964425775.1 uncultured Carnobacteriaceae bacterium | reverse complement strand
CATATCAAATAAAGTTTTTACTAGAAAATGAAGAAAAATCATTAAGGAGAGAGTTGAGTTATGGATCCTTCCGGGAGTTCCTTATTCACACAATTATTTATTATATTCATCTTAACGTTAATCAATGCCTTCTTTGCGTCAGCCGAGATTGCTTTTGTATCCGTCAATAAATCCAAGTTGGATAAAATGGTAGAAGATGGTGATCGAAAAGCGATTCGCGTGTTAGCTTTATTAGAAGATGCGGATGATTTTCTAGCGACCATTCAAGTGGCCATTACGTTTGCTGGGTTCCTATCGAGTGCGCAGGCGGCAACAAGTTTCGCGGCAGTTTTTGCCGATTTCTTGCCTGACTTTGCGGGTGCGACAACGGTTGCTACCTTGCTCATCACATTAATCTTATCTTATTTCACCCTTGTTTTTGGTGAGTTATTTCCAAAGCAAGTTGCCTTACAAATGCCTGAAACAATCGCTATGAATACAAGTTGGCTCGTCAGTTTTACAAAACGAATTTTCCACCCGTTTATCTTGTTACTAGCGGTCTCGACAGATGTGTTGAAAAGAATCACACCGATCGATTTTACCGAACGCGAAGAAAAGTTTACGCGTGAAGAAATGCGGGTCATTATTGAACAGAGTCGAGCAAGTGGTAGCTTTGATACCGATGAGTTGGACATGATGGAGGGTGTGCTTTCCCTAGACACGAAAATTGCGCGTGAAGTGATGGTGCCAAGAACCGATACCTTTATGATTGATATTGATGCACCTTATGCTGAAAACTTAAAACTCGTAATTGACAGTCCTTATTCACGTGTCCCTATTTATAAAAATGAAAAAGATAATGTTATCGGAGTCTTACATGTGAAGAACATCTTGAAAAAGGCTAGTTCGGAAGGTTTTGACCAGATCGATTTTATGGAGATTGCTAATCGTCCGATGTTAGTGCCTTCAACGGTTTATACGGATGACTTATTAATTGAATTCCAGCGCGAACAACAACATATTGCCATCTTAATTGATGAGTATGGTGGGGTCGAAGGAATTGTGACGATGGAAGATTTACTGGAAGAAATTGTCGGCGAGATTGATGATGAAACGGATATCTCGAGTTTAGGCGACATTCGAATGATTGATGATTTTAACTTTTACCTTAACGGTGGTTTATTAATCGATGAATTTAATGACTACTTTAAAGAAGATATTGAATCCAAAGATGTGGATACAATCGCTGGTTTTATGATCAATCAGATTGGTTATGTACCGGCCGATGATGAACGGGTTTCAGTGCGGATCAATAACTATGTCTTAACAACAAGTGAAATTACGAACGGTCGAATTCTAGGCGTCCTTTTAAACATTGACGAAGAGCGGATGATTGAAGTCGATTATATTACAAAAGATAATTATGTCGACGACTTATCGGATGTTGTTGAAAGTACGGAAAAAACCGACGAAAAAGAAGAATAGGAAAAATGAAGGCATCTGTTTGTAAAAAAACAGGTGTTTTCTATGACCTCTAGAAAGAGTACCCCTTCTGTATGGATACAGTAGGGGGTGAA
>CAYROB010000274.1:0-1559 GCA_964425775.1 uncultured Carnobacteriaceae bacterium | reverse complement strand
TGGATATATCGGTCTTAAAGAGCCATCGCGTCGGACATAATTGAACCATCTAAATCGCTATTGATAGAGCCAGCTAAATCGGCAACTTGAACCACTTTGTGGTTCTTTTTTTATTGCCTCCATGGTATAACTAACACGTGAGTTTAACTCACAAAATATTATGGAGGTGGCAATGATGCCCAATTATGTAGAAATGCTTCGATTATACGAGGCTGGATTTAGCTTAAGACAGATAGCTAAATTAGTCTCTTCAGGTCGAAACACAGTCACAAGAACCGTCAAAATCGCACAAGAAAAGGAGTTGTTTTATGAAGAAATTGCACAATGGTCCAGTGAAGAATTAGAAAAAATGTTTAAGCCTGATAAAGATAATAGAGATCAACCGGTTGCTTATTATGTAATGCCAGACTATAAACAGCTATCAAAAGAACTTGCTAAACCAGGTGTTACGATGCAACTTCTTTGGGAAGAATACGCCCAGGAATGCCGGTTAAACAATAAAATTTATTATAAATTAACTCAATTTAAGAAGTACTTTAATGATTATCTGTCTAAGAATAGTTTTAGTCATGTACTTCATCATAAAGCGGGAGAACAAGTCCAAGTGGACTGGACGGGTAAACGCCCGCAGTGGATTGATCCAATGACTGGTGAAGTTATTAAAGGCGAATTATTTGTAGGTACTTTGCCTTTTAGTGGTTATACCTATGCTCAAGCCTGCATCGATCAAAAAATGCCAAGATGGATTGAAGCTCATATTAATATGTTTGAGTATTTTCAGGGAGTTCCAACCTTATTAACTCCTGATAACCTTAAGACTGGTGTGACTAAAAATACTAAAGCGCAGTTACTTTTAAATCCAACTTATGAGGATATGGCGAACCATTATCAAACGATTATTGTTCCTACACGTGTTGCACGTCCGAAGGACAAAGCTGCTGTTGAAAATCATGTTAAACACCTTACTACACACATAATTGGACGTATGCGCAATTACCAATGCTTTAGTATTCATGAATACAACCAATACTTGTTGAATATTTTAAATGAATTTAATGCCAAACCTTTTCAGAAAAAAGAAGGTAGCCGCCTTCAACTATTTCAGGAATTCGAACAAGAAGCGCTTAGGGAGTTACCGACTTATCCTTATGAAGTATGTGAATTTAAGGAGGCTAAGGTATATAGAAATAGTCATATTACATTAAATAAGCACTATTACTCTGTTCCTTATCAGTATATTGGTGAAAAAGTAACGCTTAAGATTTACTCAACCGTTGTTAAAATCTATCATAATCAACAATTTCTATGTGAACATGTTACCGTAGGTACCAAACCAGGTGCGTACTCTACGAATGAAGATCACTTGCCCGAAGAAAGTAAAAACTATGGAAAATGGAATAGTACAAGATATTTAGAATGGGCTCGCCGGATTGGACCAAATGTTCATATTGTTATTTCTAGAATGTTTGATCAAGGTCCTGAACAACAATATTACCGCCGAGTTCATGCAATATTAAAAATGGCAGACACCTACTCCGACCAAAGATTAGATAAAGCCT
>CAYROB010000273.1:0-1573 GCA_964425775.1 uncultured Carnobacteriaceae bacterium | reverse complement strand
CTCATTCCAGGGCGGCGAAGATAAGGTCACAATTTATGGTCCAAAAGGAATCAAAGGGTATGTCCTTTCGAGTTTACAGTATTCTAATACGCGTGTCTCCTATCCCTTAGAATTTGTAGAATATAGTGAAATGGGCGTTCTTTTTAAAGACGATCAGTTTACGGTTTATGTAGATAAATTACAACATGGAGTACCTTCTTATGGTTTTCGAATCGAAGAAGCAGATCACGAAGGAACATTAGATGCAGAAAAATTAAAAGAAATGAATATTCCACCTGGCCCTATTTATGGTCGGATTAAAAATAAAGAAATGATTGAATTAGAAGACGGTCGAGTGATTGATGGGAAAGATTTTGTCGGGCCAAAGCATAAAGGGCGTATTGTTACAATTTTAGGAGATACAGTTAAGCATCCAAACAGTGTTAAACTCGCTCAGAACGCTGATGTCTTGGTCCATGAAGGAACATTTGGTCATGGCGAAGAAAAAATGGCACGCCAATACAACCATTCGACAACAACGCAAGCGGCCGAAGTTGCACGCGAAGCGAATGTTGGCAAATTAATGTTAAATCACTTTAGTTCGCGTTATATGTATAACGATATTCAACGATTAATAAAAGAAGCACGAAAAATATTTCCAAATACTTATCCAACATCCGATTTATATGAGATAGATATTCCTTTAAAACGAGAGGAAGATGAAGATTGAATCAGGACTTAGCAAATCAGACGGTTTTAATCACAGGCGCATCTTCAGGGATTGGTCAAGAAACAGCTTATAAACTTGCGATGCAAGGGGCGAATTTAATTTTGACTGCTCGTCGAGTTGAACGACTAGCAGCTGTTAAAAACCAATGTGAAAAGATTGGTGCAGGAGAAGTCACTATATTTCCAATGGATTTAGCACAGGCTGACCAAATTGACCGCCTGTTTCAATTTATTAGTAAAAAAGAAATGACAGTAGATGTGTTAATTAATAATGCAGGCTTTGGTTATGCGGGGCCTTTTGTTGAAATGGATTTTCAGACGGTTGACGATTTGTTTCAAGTGAATGTCTTGGGTTTAATGTATCTAACACAAAAAGCAGCGATTCAAATGTTAGATCAAGGACACGGTCAGATTATTAATCAGGCTTCGCTTGCAGGTAAAGTTGCGACAGCAGATTATGCAATTTATGCAGCAACAAAAGCAGCCGTTATCAGCTTTAGTAATGCACTGCGTATGGAATTAAAAGCTTTTAATATCGGTATAACAGTCGTAAACTTTGGACCGGTTGATACGCCTTTCTTTGATCAGATTGAGGGCGTGCGTAAAGAAAAAACACTAGATTCATTCTTTACATTAACAACAAGTCAAGCAGCTAAGGTTCTCGCAGATGCAGTTGGAAGTAAGAAGAGAGAAATTAATCGACCAAGAATATTAAGTGCAGGAGCAAAACTAGCTCAATTGGCGCCATCATTAGTTGATTCAGTAGTTTCAAAGTATTATAACTAGTTAGTGAATAGTTGAAAAGGATGTGGCATCATGAAAAAACAATGGTATTTACCCGGTCTCATCGGACTTTGCCTGCTCT
>CAYROB010000272.1:0-1602 GCA_964425775.1 uncultured Carnobacteriaceae bacterium | reverse complement strand
CGACTGTGTTCAATGCGGAGACAATTATTATTGGACTGTTCTCAGGATTGTTAGGTGTGGCCTTAACTTATCTTGCCCATCTGCCGTTAAATGAGATTGTGAATAACTTATTTGGTCCTGATGTTCGTGCAAGTCTGCCGATAAATAGTGCCATTATCTTAGTCATACTAAGTGTTGTCTTATCTTTTATCGCCGGCTTAATCCCATCGAAACAAGCTTCAGAAAAGGATCCAGTAGATGCTTTAAGAACTGAATAAAATTCAAAAGAATATAGAAAGCACAAATGCGTGTCGGCGCATTTGTGTTTTTTAATTATATCCTTCAAATTCGAATTGAAGGATTAAATTATCCTCATTTTGTTCTAATTATGCTATACTTAAACTTGAAATTTACATGAGTTATTGTATGGTGGATGAAAGATTTAAATATGTGGGGGAGATTGTATGTCGATAGAATTAATTAAAGAGTTATCTAATGCTTTTGGTGCATCAGGATTTGAAGAAGAAGTCGCAAAGATTGCAACAAGTTATGCCAGTGATTTCGCACAAACACATCATGATAAAATGGGAAATGTTTATTTGAATTATAAAAATCAAGAAGAAAAATCGTTGAAAGTTTTACTGGATGCGCATATGGATGAAGTAGGTTTTATTATACAAGCGATTCGTCCCAATGGCATGCTTGATTTTCTACCCGTTGGTGGTTGGGTAGTTAATAATGTACCGGCTCATACGGTTATTATCCGGACAGAAAATGACCAAAAAATTAAAGGAATCACTGCAAGTACGCCACCTCATTTTATGTCGGATGCAGACAAGAACAAAGCTTTATCCTTTGATGATTTAGTGATTGATGTAGGAACAAGTAGTAAAGAAGAAACAGAAGCACTAGGTATCCAGATTGGTGATCCAGTAGTTCCAGATGCTCAATTCGATACCGTTCATGGCGGAGAAATTTTGTTTGGCAAGGCTTTTGATTGTAGAGTGGGTGTGGCTGGTTTACTTGAAACGATGAAAGATTTTGCGGATGAAGAAGCAGAAACTGAAGTTGAAGTGATCGGTGCGCTATCTACTCAAGAAGAAATAGGGATTCGTGGAGCGAAGGTAGTTGCTAATCAAGTTGAAGCAGATTTAGCGATCGTTTTTGAAGGATGTCCAGCGGATGATACCTTTACACCAGATTATAAAGTTCAATCTGCACTTAAAAATGGACCGATGTTACGTGATTTCGATGTTTCAATGATTACACATCCAGGCTTTCAAAAATTTGCTTTACATATCGCAGAAAAATATCAAATTAAAGTTCAGCGTTCTGTTCGCAAGGGTGGAGGAACGAATGGAGCAGCCTACCATTTAGCAGACAAAGGGATTCCGACAATTGTAGTAGGGATACCTGTTCGCTATGCACATACACATTATGGATACGTGGCTTACGAAGATTTTCTAAGTGCAAAAGAATTAGTTCTCAACATTTTAAGAGACTTAAGTCTTGAAGTCTACGCACAATTTTAAATAGAAATATAAAAAAGCAATGGGATAGTTATTTACTCCTGAATAATTCATACCTCCAACTTTAGAGGCGTTTTTCTTTTTTCAATCGATC
>CAYROB010000271.1:0-1611 GCA_964425775.1 uncultured Carnobacteriaceae bacterium | reverse complement strand
CTTCAAAGTAGAAGAAGGTCTCTTAACTTTGCTAGATTTTCGTTATAATCGCCATTTTAAAGCCGACAAAGGTGAAAATGGTATGGCCAAGGGGATGCACGGACGCGGTTCGGAGGATTTAATTGTCCCAGTGCCACCAGGAACGATTGTTATTAATGAAGAAACCGGTACTGTTATGGCTGATTTAACAGAAGACGGAGAAGAATTTATTGTCGCCAAAGGTGGACGTGGAGGACGCGGCAATAAGCGGTTTGCTAGCGCTCGTAACACTGCTCCAAATATTGCAGAAAATGGTGAGCCCGGCGAAGAGTTAACTGTTATTTTAGAACTAAAATTATTAGCGGACGTTGGCTTGCTAGGATTTCCTTCAGTTGGAAAATCAACACTTTTATCAGTCGTTACTGAAGCAAAACCTAAGATTGCCTCATATCCATTCACAACAATTTCGCCAAATATTGGTGTAGTTGCCTTAGATGATGGAAGAAGTTTCGTTATTGGAGATATGCCAGGAATTATAGAGGGTGCTGCTGAAGGAGTCGGTCTAGGTTTACAATTCCTAAGACATATTGAACGAACAAAAGTTTTACTGCATATGTTAGATATGAGCGGGATGGAAGGTCGCGATCCTTTTGAAGATTATATGATTATTCAAAAAGAATTGGAGAATCATGATCCGAAATTGTTAAATAAACCACAGCTCATTTTAGCGAATAAGATGGATATGCCAGATTCGGCAGCTAACTTAGAAATATTTAAAGAGAAAATGGCTGAATTAGAGGAAGACTATGAATTATTTGAGATCTCAGCAATTCAAAATCAAGGACTAAAAGAGGTACTTTATCGCACAATTGAACTAGTTGAAAATTATGAAGAAATTGTCGAGGAAGAAATTACTGAAACAGATGCTCATGTTGTTTTCAGACATGAAGAAAAAGAAGAAGCCTTTACAATTACGCGTGATTCACAAGGTGTCTGGATTCTATCGGGTGATGAGATTGAAAAACTATTCTTGATGAGTAATTTTGATCATAACGAGGAAATTATGCGTTTTGCAAGACAATTAAGACACATGGGTGTAGACGAAGCATTGCGTGAACGTGGAGCTAAGGGCGGCGACTTAGTCGCACTATTAGACTTTACATTTGAATTTGTTGAGTAATTTGATACAGACTTAGAGTAGATTGAGGTATAAATATGGAGATCCTTTTTTTAGGTACAGGTTCTGGCGTACCATCAAAACACAGAAATGTTAGTAGTTTGGCCTTAAAGTTGTTAGATGAAAGAAATAGCATCTGGTTATTTGATTGTGGGGAAGCCACGCAACATCAGATTCTAAAAACAACATTGAAGCCACGAAAAATAGAAAAAATATTTATTAGTCATATGCATGGAGACCACATTTATGGGTTGCCAGGTCTTTTAAGTAGTCGCTCATTCCAGGGCGGCGAAGATAAGGTCACAATTTATGGTCCAAAAGGAATAAAAGGTTATGTTCTTTCGAGCTTACAATATTCAGGTACACGTGTGTCATATCCTTTAGAATTTGTTGAATATGATAAAATGGGCGTTCTTTTTAAAGACGATCAGTTTACGGTTTATGTAGATAAATTA
>CAYROB010000270.1:0-1634 GCA_964425775.1 uncultured Carnobacteriaceae bacterium | reverse complement strand
TATATTAAGATTAACGAGTCCCCCCGCCACCGCCTCCACCAGCACCAGCTCCGCCCCCACCAGATGAAAAGCCACCTCCGGCCGAAGTTGAACCACCAGCTGAAAGTCCGGCTGAGTTCCGCATATAAAAATAGTGATAGCCGTAATAGTTTCCATAGTAATAGGGATAAGTGTCTTCCAAGTAAACCCATGTCTCCGGTTCAAACTCTTCCAGATACTCGATCGTCTGATCGGCCTGGCCAAAAATTACCGACCACATCATGAGACTTTCCCAATCCTCATCATCGACTAAAGAACTATCCTTTAGGTTTTTGACAAAGTTTTGATAAAGTACAAGCTCCAAGGCCAACTTTTCCCCTTTAGGTGTCAACTCTTCAATGGCGATTGGAAAACCCCAGTCCTCAATCGTAAACATTCTTAGATAGCCATGCTCAACTAACCAATTTTCAGAAGTCGTTTCTAAATTTTCAACGAGGCGATCAATACTATTGGTATTCTTTTTTGACCATCTTTCAATGGCCGGCCCTTCAACTTTTCCAGCTGCATCCGCTGCTTCCAGCAACATACCCCAGATCACTTCATCAAAGCGACTTTCACCGAGCTCAAATAATTGAACGTACTCATTAAAGGCTAAACTGTTGATTTCATATTCTTCAGCAAAGTTCTTAATATGAATCTCGGCCGTAATTTTCTTTCTACCAAAAGCACTTGTTTCTTCATATGTTCGAATGTCTATTTTCCCTTGTTCAGCCCATTCCAACAAATAAGCAAAGAAAAAGTCTGAAAAGCCTCCACCAGCTGGCGCTAACTTGGAAATGAGTGCTGCATAGTTGGTCACGTCGCCTTCAATTTGTGGTGGCGTTCTGTCCATATTCTTGCGATTTTGCGCCCGTAATTGATGCGGGTTAAAATGATTATTTTCCTTACGTATGCGTTCACGTCGCACCCCATAAGCAACAGCTATCCCGCTCGCACTAATACCAAAAAAGACAAAAGAACCTATGATTACCTTCACCCATAGTGGCATTGGTCCTGCTTCATTATAAGATGAACCTTCCAGTGCCATTTCACGTTGCTCAGCCAAAGTCATTTCAACTCGCGCATCCGTCCGAAAAGTATTTGGCGCAAATTGTAAGAGGAGAATAATATCATTGAAATCATCTAGATTTGTCCCACTCCAATAGACTGTTCCATCCTCTAAATCAAGCGCACCTTCAAAGCCAAAACCATAGAGTTCTAACAAGTCTTCACTTAAATCAAAATCAGCAAAAACTTCTAACGTCATTGCGTCCGTTGGTAAAGATAGAAAACTGTCAAAGTTCCAAAAAAGTGCTTGCCCATCGTCTAATTCACGGACCATATTGGACAGCGTATACGTTAAATCATAATTTTGGGTGCCATACTCACTAATCCCCCAAACCAATTCCTCTCCGTAATCTCCATCATACACCCCATATTTAAAGGATTTTTGATCAAAGGAATCATCTATATCCCAATTTGCTTCCTCTTCAAAACCTTCCACTGAAAAATCAATTAGCTCGGTCGGACCTAAATTACTCAATTCAATATAGACTTCGGTTCCTTCTGATACTTCCATCACGCGTTGTTCCCGAATGGTTGCTGAGCCGTCGCCA
>CAYROB010000269.1:0-1639 GCA_964425775.1 uncultured Carnobacteriaceae bacterium | reverse complement strand
TAGTTATTAGGACAACGTTAGTTGCCATTAGTAGAAAAAGTGTGAATTATTCAGGCTAATTAATTTAATTTAAAAAGTTCACTCTATTCAGCTAATTTTTTCAGCTATTTAATAGAGTGAACTTGCTATTTTTAGATTATTTTACTTCAGTGAACGCTTCGCCATCTAAAATAATCCCCGTATCAGTAAAGTCTAGTTCCTTATAATACTCATGAAAAACGAAACCAAACTCATTTTCCATATCTTCGTCAACTTCCCCACTAGCAATTATCATTGAGTCTTTATCTTCTAGGTCAAATCCTCTTGTATTAACATAATAATCGACATCTTCCATAAATTCGTCATAGCTCGGATCATCTTTATGAATGACGATTTCCCAATTTAAGCCATTTGATGGATCAGTAAGATAGTGTCCATCTTTTTCTTCTTTAATATCAAATGATTCGATAATATAAGAAAGAGAGGATACATCAACGCGTTGTTCAATTTGTCTCTTCCCGATAATTCTTACTTCCCCTCCTTCATTCTCATAAACTGTTCCTTGACTTGAACAGCCTCCTAACACAAAGAGTATCCCTACCAACAGCATTGCTGATAACACTTTCAATCTTTTCTTCATTTCCGCCTCCAATATAATTTGGTCATTAAATACTATATACAAGTATACATTAAAGATTTACTAAAATTAATAGAGTTGCTAGGGCGAGAAATCCTACTGTTACAAGTCCAGCCAGAATATTAACATATTTATTTACTTTTCCTATATCTTTGAATATTTTTCTAAGGATCAGATAAAAGAGTATTCCTCCAAATCCACCTAGTGTGTTTCCAATCAAATCTGTAATATCCGTTGCGCCAATTACTAAGATATATTGAAGGATTTCAAAAGATAAACTGACTAAAAAAATAGGAAGTACTTTCTTTGCTACTGACCAGCCAGGCTTTAACATCGCTAAGTAAATCCCAAACGGAACAAATATGAGTATATTGAGGTAGATTTCACTATAGTCAATTTGGTTATTAATAATCATTGAATCCCCAAAAGGAATTAGATTGATATTTCGTACACTATGCAGATATTTTAATGAAAATTCTGTTTTAAACAAAATAATCCAAACAAGTAAAATCAGATAAATGCCAAATAATACTCTCGTCAAAATGTTTTGCTTGTTTCTTGTTGCTATTTTCACCAATACCTCATCTTCTTTCTTTAACTATTCATACTGTATTATACAAGTGATACACTTTGAAAGTCAAGTTGCTATTTTATTGACAACTGATGGATATCTGATAGAGATGCTTATTAGTACTTAATAATTGACAGGAGAATTTTAATGAAGAAACAGAGAAATCGTCAAAGTAACTTAGCTACAGGAAATATTCCAAGGTTACTATTTAATATGGCGATGCCGGCCATATTGGCTCAAGTAATTAACCTTTTATACAACATGGTGGACCGGATGTTTATTGGAAGAATTCCAGAGGTCGGTGCCCAGGCCCTTACCGGAGTAGGAATTACCTTTCCGATTGTTATTTTAATTGCGGCCTTTGCGTCTTTAGTCAGTATGGGGGCTGCTCCAAGAGGTTCAATTGCTTTGGGTGAAGGAAATAAAGAAGAAGCTGAGAAAATATTGGGTAA
>CAYROB010000268.1:652-1651 GCA_964425775.1 uncultured Carnobacteriaceae bacterium | reverse complement strand
TTCCATTCAACTACTTTTTGAAAACTACTGACATAATGATATTTAGAAATTTCAACTAAAATAATAGCACTCGTATCCGCACAGATAAAATCATCTAAGTAGCTATGTTTATCGATTAAAATTTCAGACCATTTTTTTATTTCTTCTATATCTTTTAAGATTTCAGCTTTTCCTATTGCTGTAATCGCAACAATATCATTAATATTTTCATGATTAGCTGATCGATTATCAATTAAAAGCGATACGTTCTCATCTTTTTCAATCATTTCATATTTTCGAGTATCAATTGGGGTGGAAAAGACTAAAAAAGTTGCATCATTATTCGTCGCAAAACTAATCAAACTTGTGTACGATTCATTTGTCGCATTGGTTGCTAAAACACCAAACGACTCATTTTTTAGCAATGTTTTAATGGACTGAATTGCTTCAACTCTCTTATCTTTATCTAAAGTATCTTCTCTTTTAACCTCTATATAATTCGGTTTTTCATAATTTGGGGCCATACTCATTTCCTCCTAACCAAGATTAAAACTACCGTTCATTTGCCATTTCTCTGAGAGTATCAACTTGTTCACTTTGTCCAAGAACAATCATCGCATCACCCTTTTCTAATCGTTCATGCGAACTTGGGTTAAAACTAAGTTCTTCACTATTATTCTTTTTAATAGCGAGGACAATTAGCCCTGTTTTTTGTGGAATTTCTGAGTCTTTTAATTGTTTATCAATTAAATGTGAATTTTTAAAAATTGTCACTTCTTCTAAATCAAGAATTACGTCACCTGCACGTGTGATCACATCTAGAAAAGACATCACATTTGGACGAATCATTAGAGAAGCCATTCGTGATCCACCAATTTCATTTGGTGAAATCGTATTATCAGCTCCTGCTTTTCTCAATTTACCCGTCGCATTTTTGTCAATAGCACGCGAAACAATAAACAAGTCTTCATTCATTTGTCTTGCTGTTAAAACAGTGTATACATTCTCAGCATCTGAGGG
>CAYROB010000268.1:0-642 GCA_964425775.1 uncultured Carnobacteriaceae bacterium | reverse complement strand
AATGCGGAAATCAATCCTTTGGCTTCAGAGATATTGGCCTTATCTAAGACTGCTTCTTCACTTGCCTCTCCTAAGATACCCAAAACATCTTCTTCAAGTAGATTATCAATTACTTCTTCATTTTTATCGATAACAACAAAATCGACACCTTTATCTTTGAATTTTTTTATTGATTGATAACCGGTCTCACCTGCACCACAGACAATATAATGATTTTTTAATGTGTTTAATCTCTTTTTCCATTCGTCGCCTCCGCCAAGCTTTTTTTAAATCTCCTTCTAAAAGTGAGGATACCAATGATGAAAATAAATAACTCACTGTTCCTAAACTAATAAAAATAAGAATAATTGAAAATACTTTTGCCTCTGCATCCATTACCGCTATCTCTCCATAACCAACCGTAGAGATTGTAATAACAGTCATGTACAAAGCATCAATTAAACTCGTATCCAATAATATTTTATACCCAATTGTCCCCGTTAAAACGAGCGAAACAATCAAGGTAACTAACGTAACTATATTATTTCTTCTTGCTTTCATTCTTTCACCTAGTTTCTATAACGTTTTTATAATTATAACATAATTAAAGCGCTTTCTTTTGTAAGTTCTACAATAAGTATGTGTCAATATTTTCTCGGAAAC
>CAYROB010000267.1:0-1683 GCA_964425775.1 uncultured Carnobacteriaceae bacterium | reverse complement strand
TCCATCAACAGCTACTAAAATTTTTTCTGCTTTTTCTTCCATAGCTTGGCTCCCTTCATTGAAATAATTGGAATTTATTTATCTTATACCCTAATAATATCACATATAACCTTAGTCCCAATGACATATACTAATTATTTTGGTAGATCCAAATAACTTTTTTCCAATCAGACTCATACTTTAGATTTTTTCATACGAATTATTATCTCAAACCATAGTGTTTACTTACATAACAGCTTCAACCTTTATGCAGGTTGACCACATGCGCCTACAATAAATGAGCAGGGTATTTTTGTTGGAAGATTGAGGTGCAACTAATTTAGCATTAATACCGACTCAGAAGATTGATAGAGAAATCTTCTGAAATATAACAAAAAACTTAACACCAAAAGCCAATCGTGTAAAGAATTTTCACTCTTCATCATTAAGAATTAAGAAAAATTTGATTTTCAATATTTTTTTCCAATAAGGCTAAGCGTACTAAGTTCAATGCAGATAAAACAGAATTCCTACGATTTCTTTCGCGCTTATATTCAAAATGAAATTTTTTTGCGAATGTTTCTTTTCCTACTTGTGCTAATCCAATCCAAACGGTTCCTGGTATTTCTCCTTCGAGTGATGATGGACCTGCGACACCGGTTAAAGAAACACTAATGTCTGCTCCAAACATTTCCATTGATTTTTCAGCCATTTCAATTGCACACTGTGGACTGACCATCCCATATTTATCAAGTGTTTCTATAGTAACTTTTAACACATTATTTTTAATGTTTTCGCCATAAGCAACAATCCCACCTTCAAAAATTTCACTTGATTTAGGTTCTCCAGAGATCACATCTAAGAAGGAGCCGCCAGTAAGGCTTTCTGCTGCGGTAATCTTTTTACCTTGTTCTTTTAGTAATCTTTTTACAATAAGAGCTAAATGTTCTCCATTTTCACCAAAAACAAATTCGCCAACTCGATCCTGAACTTGTAGAGCAACTTCATTAATCATGGCTTTGGCTTCTTTTTCCGAATCAGCTTTAGCTGTAATTTGAATTTCAACTTCATCATTATCAGAATAAATTCCTACAAAAGGATTCTCATCATAAGTAATCAAATCACTCATCTTTTCATTGGCTTGGGCTAAAGTTAAACCATACAAAGAATATATTTGTGTTTCTGTTACTATATCATTTAAAAGCTTTTTAATAATTAAAGGACGAGTGTTTTCAATAAAAATGGATTTTAGCTGATCAAAAGGTCCTGGTAAAAGAATATACGTTGTTTTATCACTTGTATAGAGAAAGCCTGCTGTTAAGCCCGTTAGATTATCTAAAGCCAAAGGGATATCTAAATCTCCAGTAATAATGATTAAATCCGATCGTTCTTCAGCCATTTTAAGCGCATGTTGTAAATCGTCAGAGTTATTTCTCAGCATAAGACTTTGTTGAATAGGAATTCCCATAGCGATTAATTCCCTTGTTAAAAAAGCAACGTTTACGTTGAGTGATTGACCTCTTAATAAATGAGAACTAATTGTAATAATCTCAGCCTTCATCAAATGTTCCCTCCATCTTTCAAAAATATATCATCGTTTTTCTTTAACTCTAGCATAAGTATGAATCAAAACAAATCCATATGAAAAGTATCACTAGTGTTGCATAAAACTACAGACTCATCCGGTAAAATGTTTGTTTAATT
>CAYROB010000266.1:0-1700 GCA_964425775.1 uncultured Carnobacteriaceae bacterium | reverse complement strand
GGGAACTGGACTTGCAGCAGGTATGGGCTATATTGGGTATGCTTTCATTTTCGCTATTATTATTAATACGGTTATTTTAATTTATAGCGCAAGTAGTATCGGCGAAGGGAAAAATACTCAGCGTACAATGCGCATCACAATTCCAGAGGATCTAGATTATCAGGATGTTTTTGATGATTTATTTGCCTACTACACTCAAGAACATAGTCTTATCAGTGTGAAGACGACAAATATGGGCAGTTTGTTTCGCCTAACTTATGATATAATGCTAACAGATATCAAAGAAGAAAAAGAGTTCATTGATTCACTGAGGACGCGTAATGGAAATCTAGAAATCGTTATGGCAAAACAGGGAAGTACTCCTAATGATTTGTAAAATTTATTTAAAGGTGGTGCTCCATTGAGACGGAGAATTATAAAGTTTATTATGGCTATTTTAGTCGCACTATTTGGTTTTTCAATGATTAAAAAAGCAACCGTAGAAGAAAGTGACCAAACAAAAATAATTGTTTTTGGATTAGGTAAAGCAGACAGTATTTATATTGAGAACGGTTCGCAGTCGATGTTGATTGACACCGGACTAAAGGAACATCGAGAATTATTGATTGCCAAGCTTGAGGGACTAGGTGTTGAGAAACTGGACTATTTAATCCTGACTCATCCGGATAAAGATCATATTGGCTCAGCTGGTTATATTTTAGCTCGCTTTGATGTGGGGGAACTCATTCAGTCTACACACTTCAAAGATACTAATCGAGAAGCACGCATCGCCGAAGCGGTGAAGCTGAAGAAGATTAAAAATAGCCAATTAACGGAAGATCGCGAGATTACTTTGGGCGAGCTTAAGATTTCCTTGCTTGCACCTGAAAAAGAAGAGTATAAAAAAGATAATGATTATTCAATTGTGACATTAATTGAGGATGGAGACTTACAGTATCTTTTTGCGGGAGATGCAGAAAAGAAGCTCTTAGATGAAGTTTTAGAAAGAGAGCTGCCTCCAATTGATCTGTATAAAGTACCCCATCATGGGCGACTAAATAAAAACTCAGAAGCGATGATTCAAAAAATTAGGCCAAAGCATTCAATCATCACAAACTATGAAGCGGATGGAGAAATTGATGAACTTTTAGAAGATGTGGACTCAACAATCCGCTATGCGGCAGAAGAAGATATAGAAATTACGAGTGATGGAACAGAGTTAATTTTTGAATAGAGTAGAGCGCACAATTGAATAAATTGTGTGCTTTTTCCATATACAAGCGCTATAATTTGCTTAAAAAAGAAACAGATGGAGGAAAGATTATGTGGATAGTATTTGGAGTCATTGCAATCATCGCAACAATGATTAATCTTTATCAGTATCAAGCAGGAAAGAATTATCAGCTAGCGATGGCAAGGGGCTTGTCTTTTACCTCATTAACCCTTGTAGCATCTTACAGTATGGTTTCTAGTTGGGTAAAGGTTGAAGACCGGGCGGCTTTAATGGATGTAACACCAACAATGAGTACTGCTTTTTGGGTGTTGACAATTATATCAATCGTATTAAATATAGCGCCAATTCTCTTAGAGTTTAAGAAAAGGAATAAAGCACAAACCCCGTGAAAGGTCTGTGCTTTATTTATTGCAACCATTTTTTATTCATTGCTTCAAAGCTGTCTCCGGTCACTTCTTCACAGATTGCTAAAAAGTCTGCAGTTGTC
>CAYROB010000265.1:0-1703 GCA_964425775.1 uncultured Carnobacteriaceae bacterium | reverse complement strand
CCAAGGAGTCAATTTAGAACGGCTGATCGTTTGAATGCAAAAACAGTATTCACTTTAGGAAGTCAAGAATTGGAAAATCGAACAGTGAATATGAAGCTCTTATCAAGTGGAAAAGAACTTGAACTGAACTTAGAAGATATTTATGGTGAGGACTTTGCAGAAATTTATCGAGGCGCTTTACTAAAATTAAAAATTGAGGGGTAAATAACATGAGTAAACGAACATATTGTGGAAAATTAACAAAAGAATTAGCTGGAAAAACAGTAAAATTAAACGGTTGGGTACAAAGACGTCGTGACCTTGGCGGTATGATTTTTATTGATTTACGTGACCGCTCAGGAATTGTCCAAGTCATGTTTAACGCGGATAAAGAAAATGATTTACTTGCAACAGCTGAAAAACTGCGCGCAGAGTATGTTGTAGAAATTGAAGGTCAGGTTGTTGAGCGTTTAGAAGGCGCAATTAACCCTAAAATGGCAACAGGAGATATTGAGATTGATGCAACAAGCTTAAAAATATTAAATGCATCAAAGACACCTCCATTTGAAATAAAAGATGAGATTAATGTTGCGGATGATATTCGTTTGAAATATCGCTACTTAGATCTGCGTCGCGAGCGCATGCAAAACAATATTTTATTGCGCCACCAAGTAACCAAATCCGTACGAAACTTTTTAGACAATGATGACTTTATTGACATTGAAACACCTTACTTAACAAAGTCAACACCAGAAGGAGCACGAGACTATTTAGTTCCATCACGTGTGCACCCAGGTAAATTCTTTGCATTACCACAATCCCCACAATTGTTTAAACAATTACTTATGGGATCTGGTTTCGATCGTTACTACCAAATCGTTCGTTGTTTCCGAGACGAAGATTTACGTGGAGATCGTCAGCCAGAATTTACACAAATTGATATTGAAACAAGTTTCTTAAACGAAATCGAAATTCGTGAGCATATGGAAGCCATGCTGAAATATGTTGTCAAAGAAGTGAAAGGTCTTGAAATAACAGAAGATTTCCCAATTATGGCCTACGATGACGCGATGAATAATTATGGGAGTGACAAACCAGACATTCGTTTTGAAATGACATTAAAAGATGTTGGCTCAATTGTTAGCAAATCAGATTTCCGTGTCTTTACACAAACACTTGAGGACGGAGGTCTTGTCAAGGGATTAGCAGTCAGAGATGGATCAGATGCCTTTACGCGTAAGCAAATTGATGGCTTAGAAGAAATTGCTAAAACATATGGTGCAAAAGGTTTAGCTTGGATGAAATTGACCGAAGAAGGTTTAACAGGTCCAATTGCTCGTTTCTTTGAAGATGAAACTTTACAAAAGAATCTATTACAAGCAATGGAAGCTGAAGTAGGGGACTTATTACTATTTGTTGCGGATAAAGAGAAAGTTACGCATGAAGCACTTGGTGCACTACGTGTGCACTTAGGAAAAGAACTTGAGTTATATGATGCAGAAGAATTATCGTTCTTATGGATTGTTGACTGGCCACTATTTGAGTATGATGAAGAAGCAGAACGTTATGTTGCTGCCCACCATCCATTTACTCGACCGGTGAAAGAAGACCGTGACAAATTATTAAGTAATCCAACTGAAGTCTATGCACAAGCTTATGATATTGTGTTAAATGGTTATGAAATTGGTGGTGGATCACTTCGAATTCACGAAAGAGAATTACAA
>CAYROB010000264.1:0-1766 GCA_964425775.1 uncultured Carnobacteriaceae bacterium | reverse complement strand
CTAAGAAAATATCTAACAGACGGTGTGGATAAAGGACGCCAAATGAATGACTTTGGACACGATGTAATCCCAGCCTATTTGCGCAATAGTGAAGCAGTATATGCTTATAGTTTTGATGGATACTGGAAAGATGTAGGAACGATTGAGAGTTTATGGGAAACTAATATGGAGTTCCTCGATCCCAATCATGAATTAGACATCCGCGATTCAGCTTGGCGTATTTATTCAAAAACCTATAATACAACACCTCAATACATCTCAGAGGAAGCAGACGTTACTCAATCGATGGTCACGGATGGTTGTTATATTGCCGGAACAGTAAAACATTCAGTTCTCGGTCATAATGTGAAGGTTGGTAAAGGAAGCATTGTAAAAGATAGTGTTATTCTGCCTAACACAGTGATCGGTGAAAATTGCCATATTGAAAAAGCAATTGTTGGTGAAGAGGCCTATATTTATGAAGGTGCTGAAGTAATTGGAGAAGTTGGGAAGATTGCCGTTGTTGGGAACCAAGAAAGAGTGGGGGTCAAGAAAGATGAAGAGTAAATATGCAGCAATTTTTAATTTAGTTGAAGAAGAAACGGAATTATTGCCATTAACAAAACGAAGACCAGTAGCTACACTTCCGATTGCTAGTCGTTATCGATTAATTGATTTTCCATTTTCAAGTTTAGCAAATGCTAAAATGCGTTCTACTGCACTATTTATTTCAGGTTCAGGACGGTCATTATATGACCATATTCGTGCAGGAACAACTTGGGGTTTAGATAATAAAGCAGGTGGAGGAGTATTTACGCATTCACAAATTCAAATGAAGTCAGAGAAATCAGAGTCAGATACCTATTATTATAAGGATCATCGTGATTATCTCGAGAAAGCAAATTCAAAATATGTTGTTTTGATAGGCTCAAACATTTTAGCGAATCTTCAAATTGACTCGATGCTAAATTATCACTTAGATGAAAAAAGTGATATTACTGTGGCTTATAAGAACGTTGCACGAAATGAATTGCGCGAAGATACTGTGTTTTCTAGCTATAAATTTAACTCAAGTAGCAATAAAACGATTCATGAAGTTCAACCACTCTCTGAACTACCCTTTGACTCGACCATAATAAAGTTTGGTCTGAATGTATTAATTGCTGATCAAGCTGTTTTTATGAATTACTTGGATAAGCTAGAGGAGAAAAAGGATTTAGTTTCTGTCAATAACATCTTGAAATTAGCGATTGACGATCGAGATATAAAGGTTAGCGGGTATGAATACACTGGTTATCTAAAGGCAATTGAAGATAAGGCAAGTTACTTTGAAGCAAATATAGACATGCTGGATGAGGATAATTTTAGTTCCTTGTTTTATCGTGAATCACCAGTTCTAACGAAATCGAAAAATTCGGCACCTACTTATTATGGTGAAAATTCAAAAGTGAAAAACACTCTATTTGCGAATGACTGTGAAGTGTATGGGATAGTCGAAAATTCAGTCGTCTTTAGAAGAGCATTTATTTGTCAAAATGCAAAAATTAATAATTCAATCTTGTTGCAAAGTGCTTTTGTAGATGAGGATGTAGAATTAAATTATGTGATTTTAGATAAAGGAGTGCATGTGGAAAAAGGTGTGAAATTAGAGGGGACAGCGAAAGACCCAATTGTCATACCAAAAGGTGCACGTGTCTTATCATCTGGTGAAATCGTGGAAGGGTGAAGTCGATGAAATTATTATTTGCAGCAAGTGAATGTGCCCCATTTTTTAAATCAGGTGGTTT
>CAYROB010000263.1:0-1796 GCA_964425775.1 uncultured Carnobacteriaceae bacterium | reverse complement strand
TCAGACCAGTGGCAAAATATTACCACCTCTTTTAAATCAGCTTGGCCTAGATGGGATGACTGCACATTGGGATTTTGCTTATGGTCCAGACGCACTGAAAGATATTGTTGAAAAGTTGAATTATCCAATGCTGGCAATTAATACGTATTATGAAGACAATAACGAATTAGTTTTTCCGCCATACCTTATTAAAGAAATCAATGGTTTAAAAATAGGAGTGATTGGAATTGCTGCCACAATTGTCGATAAAGTAATGCCGAAGCACTTTAGTAAAGGTATTTATTTTACTATGGGGAATGAGGAATTACCTGGATATATCGCAGAACTAAAAGAGGAACAAGATGTTGATCTAGTTGTAGTATTATCTCACTTAGGTTTCCCTCAAGAAATAAAATTAGCTGAAGAAGTTGATGGAATTGATGTTCTTTTAAGTGGTCACACACATAATCGAGTATATGAACCAGCAGTTATTAATGACACACTTATTTTTCAATCAGGCTGCCATGGATCTTTCTTAGGACGTTTAGATTTGACTGTTCGCAATAAGAAGATAATTGATTATCAACATGAACTCGTTTTGTTGGATGGAACGATTGAAGAAGAGGCGGACATGAAAAAACGAGTAGCTGTTAAGATGGCTCCTTATCGTGAGAAGTTAGATCAAGTGATTGGTCAGACGGCTACAGATCTGAATCGATCAGGCGTATTAGAAAGCACTATGGATAATTTACTTCTCCAAAGTATGTTAGATTATGCCAAAGCAGAGATAGCATTTTCAAATGGCTGGCGCTATGGAGCACCTATTCCTCAAGGACCAATTACTGAGAATGATTTATGGAATATTATTCCGGTCAATCCACCGTTGTCACAAACGATTTTAACGGGAAGAGAATTGTGGGATATGCTTGAAGAAAACTTAGAAAATACATTTTCAACAGATCCTTATAGTCAAATGGGTGGATATGTCAAACGCTCAATGGGAATTAGTATGTATTTCAAGTTTGAAAATCCTTATGGTCAAAGAATCCAAGAACTGTTTGTGGGTGATGAGAAGATCGAAATGGATCAAGACTATTCGGTTGTATTTGTTACAGTCCAAGGAGTACCTGCGAAATATGGAAAGAACAGGGAACCATTGGATATTCACGCAATTGATGCATTGAGGCAATATATTCAAAAATATGGTGAGGTCAATGCACCGTTAACGGGAAACATCAAAGGTGTATAATGATTAAAATATTAAAATCCCCTGCGTGCTTGAGTAAAGCGCGCAGGGGATTATTTTTTTTGCTAGATAAGTTATCTTATTCTAAGAAGTTCCAGTTCTTTTCACGCTCTCCTGGAGTAGCGGAGGTTTTCCCATCGACTTCATCGGCTTTTCCAACAATTACAATTTCAACCGGATCATATCCTTCAGGTATTCCAAAGTCTTGTGGATTTCCATCGTCTAATAAAATGCGTGCAGGTTGTCCGTAAATGTGGCTACCGTATCCTTCAATGTCTGCTTGTACTTTCATATACCCGTATGAAATACCAACGTCAATCATTGATGGATTCTCACCCGTTGGAGTAGAGTAAATAAACATTATGGTACCTTCTTCTGGTCGAGTTTCTGGTGTTAAAGCTAGTTCCATCTGTTTGTCATAATCTGTTATGACAGTAATCCAGTAAGGTTGCAAATTCAACCCACTTGGTGCTTTAACTGCAGCTTCCAGTATTCTTTCAATTTCCTCTTCAGAAGGTTGCTCAGCGTCTGGACTGAAATCCAAAATCGTATCATCCATATTTTCGATTAA
>CAYROB010000262.1:0-1797 GCA_964425775.1 uncultured Carnobacteriaceae bacterium | reverse complement strand
GTACGATCGAAGAGCTAAAGGAATTGATTGAAGAACTTCACCGCTACGATATCAAAGTCTATGCGGATGTTGTTTTAAATCATAAAGCTGCGGCAGACTTTACAGAAATAATTAGTGTTTATCGGGTGGCTGAACATGATCGCGATCAGAAAATCTCTGGTGTCTGTGAGATCGAAGCTTGGACAGGATTTAATTTTCCAGGAAGAAAAGGAAAACATTCATCATTTGAATGGAATCATACTCACTTTAATGCGGTTGATTATGATCAACGAGCGAATGATTTTGGCATTTTTAAGATAATGGGTGAAAATAAAGATTGGAGTCCAGGAGTTTCAGATGAAAAAGGAAATTATGATTATTTGATGTTCGCGGATATTGATCACCAGCATCCAGAAGTAAAACAAGAGTTGTTTTCTTGGGGAGAGTGGTTGATTAATTATTTACCGATTGATGGGATGCGCTTGGATGCATTAAAACATATTGACGATCAATTCATCAAGGAATTTATTGTACATATCGAATCAAAAGTTGAGCGCAGTTTTTATTTTTTCGGTGAATATTGGGAAACGGACAAAGCGATTAAAAATCACTACCTTTACGAAACTAAATACCATACGGATTTATTTGACGTGGCTTTACATTACCAACTAGCAAAAATATCAAAGCATTCGGGTGGTTACGACTTAAGAAAAATATTTAATAATACCTTAGTGCAAGAACATCCGACAATCGCCGTAACCTTTGTTGATAATCATGATAGCCAACCCGGTCAGGCACTCGAATCCTTTGTAGAGCCATGGTTTAAGAAAATTGCTTATGGCTTAGTCTTGCTGCGAAAAGATGGTTATCCATGTGTGTTTTATGGTGATTACTACGGGATAGGCGGAGAGTTTCCGCAAGAAGGACAAGCTGATATAATTAATAAGCTCCTATCTATACGTCATCAATACGCCTGGGGAGACCAAACAGATTATATGGAACAAGAAGATCTAATTGGATGGATTAGGCACGGTGAAAATAGTAGCCCCTTGGCTGTGTTAATCTCTACAGGAGATGCACAAACTCTTCAGATGTCTGTAGGTGAAGAGCATGCTGGAAAGATTTACATAGAACTAACCGGTGATAATGATAGGGAAATTGAAATTGATAAAAATGGATTTGGTCAGTTTGAAGTCGGTCCAGGAACATTGACAGCTTGGGCTGAAAAATAATAAAAAACAACTTCTCGAAATTTGAGAAGTTGTTTTTTATTAACTAATTAGATTAAGTCTCACTTAACTGAATGTTTTACAAATTGATAAAGTGTTTTAACTGGGATTCCTGAAGCACCTCTTGGACGATATTTGTGTCCGGCTGTTTTTGCATAAGAAGTTCCCGCAATATCTAAGTGTACCCATGGGACATCTTCAACAAAGTGCTCTAAGAAAGCAGAGGCAAAGGAAGTTCCGGCACCAGTCGCATTCACCATGCTGTTTAGTAGATCCGCATTTTTCCCTTTAACACTTTCTCTTAGATCATCTGTAAGTGGTAGTTGCCACATGGCTTCATCCGCTGCTTCAGACGCTTTTAAGACATCTTGGAGTAAAGCCTCATCATTAGTCATTACTCCCGTTGTATTCATACCTAGAGCTGAAATAACTGCACCTGTCAGTGTTGCAGCATTCACAATACACTTTGAGTTCACTTTTGTTGCTGCATAGTATAAGGCATCCGCTAAAACTAGGCGACCTTCCGCATCTGTATTAATAACTTCGATGCTTGTGCCTTTCATTGTGGAAATAATATCACCGTTCTTCA
>CAYROB010000261.1:0-1810 GCA_964425775.1 uncultured Carnobacteriaceae bacterium | reverse complement strand
ACTGCTACTCAATCAATACAAGATGCACCAGGCGGACGTAAGAACCGTGCAGGAGCACAAAACGCGATTCCAGCATCAACAGGAGCAGCAAAAGCAGTTGGTCGAGTAATTCCAGCAGTTGATGGAATTGTTGATGGAACAGCAGTACGTATCCCAACAATTACTGGTTCATTAGTAGAACTATATACAGTTCTAGACAAAGAAGTTACAGAAGAAGAAGTTAACGCAGCAATGAAAGCAGCGCAAAATGATTCATACGGTTATACAGAAGATGAAATTGTTTCATCAGATGTTATTGGTGATTCACATGGATCAATCTTCGATGCTACACAAACAAAAGTCCTAACATCAGATAATGGACAATTAGTTAAAACAGTAGCATGGTATGACAACGAGTACGGATTCACAGGAAACATGGTTCGTTTACTTGAAGCATTTGCAAAATTAGTTTAATTTAACGAATAATTAAAATAAAATAGTGAAGTAGCTTTAAAAAGCGGGAGGCGTTCGCGCTTCCCGCTTTTTTATTTTAAAATAAGGAGATGTTCTGGTGAAAAAATCAGTTAAAGATTTAGATTTAAACAATAAAAAAGTTCTTGTTCGTGCAGATTTTAACGTGCCAATGAAAGATGGCGAAATTACTAACGATAATCGAATTCAAGCAGCACTACCAACACTTGAGTACATTATTGAACAAGGTGGAAAGTTAGTTGTCTTTTCACACCTAGGTAGAATTAAAACAGAAGAAGATAAAGAAAAGAATTCTTTACGACCTGTTGCAAAGCGTTTAGGTGAGTTGTTAGGGAAAGATGTTACATTTATTCCTGAAACTCGTGGCGAAGAATTAGAAAACGCAATTGATGCATTAGGTGAAGGCGAAGTATTAATGTTTGAAAATACTCGTTTTGAAGACCTTGAAGGCAATAAAGAAAGTGGAAATGATGCAGAACTAGGTAAGTACTGGGCAAGTCTTGGAGATGTATTTGTAAACGATGCATTTGGAACAGCGCACCGCTCACATGCATCAAACGTAGGAATTGCGACAAATATTGAGTCAGCAACTGGTTTCTTAGTCCAAAAAGAAATTGACTTCATCGGTGGAGCAGTAGATAATCCAGAACGACCATTTGTAGCTATTTTAGGTGGAGCGAAAGTTTCAGACAAAATTGGTGTTATCGAAAACTTATTAGAAGTTGCCGATAAGGTTTTAATTGGTGGTGGAATGGCCTATACATTCTTTAAAGCTCAAGGAGTGGAAATCGGAACATCACTACTAGAAGAAGATCGAGTAGAATTAGCAAAAGAATTGCTAGAAAAAGCTGGAGACAAATTAATCTTACCAATTGACTCTGTACTAGCAAGAGAATTTGATAATGATTCACCAACCGAAGTTGTCGAAGGTGATTTCCCAGAAGATATGATGGGATTAGATATTGGACCAAAAACAATTGAACTATTTGCAAAAGAATTAGCAGATGCTAAAACAGTTGTGTGGAACGGCCCTATGGGCGTGTTCGAAATGCCTAACTTTGCAGTCGGTACAGAAGAATTATCGAAAATCCTTGCAAACTTAGAGGGTGCAACAACAATTGTTGGTGGTGGAGACTCAGCAACAGCTGTTCAAAAATTAGGTTATGAAGATGACTTTAGCCACATTTCTACAGGTGGTGGAGCAAGTTTAGAGTATCTAGAAGGTAAAGAATTACCAGGAATTGCTTCAATTTCAGACAAGTAATTAGGCTTTAAAAATATGGGGAAATAAGAAAGGTGATATTGTGAGAAAACCAATTATCGCAGGAAACTGGAAAAT
>CAYROB010000260.1:0-1814 GCA_964425775.1 uncultured Carnobacteriaceae bacterium | reverse complement strand
TAGGAAATGAATTTGTCACAATGATTAAAGAGTCATCCATTGTGTCCGTTGTTGGAGTATTTGACGTGATGTACACAAGTAACGTCGTAAAAGCCTCAACGTATTCTATTTTTGAACCGCTCATTGTCGTAGGTATTATTTATTTTATATTAACGTATTCCTTATCACGGTTGCTTAAAGTCTTAGAAAAGAGGTTAGATCACTATGCTTAAGATTACTGATTTGAAAAAAGATTTTGGTTCATTGAAGGTGCTCAAAGGCATCTCCACCGAAATTAAAGAAGGTGAAGTGGTTTCGATTATTGGGCCATCCGGTTCCGGAAAATCCACTTTACTGCGCTGTATGAACTTAATGGAAATACCGACATCTGGCGAAATCCGGTTTAAGGATCAATTAATTAATGACCCAAAATTAAAAGAAGCTGAAATCGATGCCGTTCGGGAAAATATTGGGATGGTTTTTCAACAGTTTAATTTATTCCCGCATTTGACGGTTCTTGAGAATATTACGTTAGCGCCAGTCAAACGGGGTAAGCTCAATGAAAAAGAAGCCATTAAAAAGGCAGAAGCTTTACTAGAAAGAGTGGGTCTGTCCGATAAACGCGATGTCTATCCGAACAACTTATCTGGTGGGCAGCAACAACGAGTGGCCATTGCGCGAGCCTTAGCGATGGATCCTCAAGTCATGCTTTTTGATGAACCGACTTCAGCCCTTGATCCAGAAATGGTCAAGGAAGTACTGGAAGTTATTCAAGACCTAACGGAAGAGCAGATGACGATTGCGATTGTGACGCACGAGATGAACTTTGCGAAAGAAGTCGCATCACGTGTCATCTTTATGGATGATGGCTTAGTTGTTGAAGAAGGAACACCTCAAGAATTATTTGAGCATGCACAACATGACCGAACGAAAAAGTTTTTAGATCAAATTACGTATTAAATCATTTTAAAAAGAGGAGAATGAAAAATGAAAAAGAAATTAATGGTAGCAATTAGTGTGTTATTTACAGGGATGATGTTGGTTGCGTGTGGGAATTCAGAGGATGCTGTAGAAGGTCCTGATAAATTGGAACAAATTAAAGAGGCAGGAGAATTAGTGATTGGGACTTCACCAGACTATCCACCATTTGAGTTTTATATTTTAGATGAAAATGGCGATCGTCAAATTGTCGGAAGTGATATCAAGTTGGCCGAAGCGATTGCTACAGAAATTGGTGTAGAATTGAAAATTACTGCTACTGATTTTGATGGGGTCATTGCCAATATCCAGTCCAAGTCAGTCGATATGGGGATTTCTGGTTTTAACTATACAAAAGAGCGAGCCGAGGTAATGAACTTTTCAGAAGGGTATTCACAAGAATCCGATATTGGCTATCAAGGGTTGATGATGACGGCCGAAAATGCTGGGAAATATAATTCCTTAGATGAAATTAAAGAAGCAGGTCTAACACTGGGTGCGCAAACAGGTGCTATCCAATACGAACTCGCACAAGATTTGACAGATATGCAAAATATTAAACAGTATGGAACATTAGATGTAGGGTTAGCTGCTTTAAATGAAGGAGATATCGATGGAATGGTTGTTGCAACCTCTTCAGCCGAACAAATGATTGCGACTTTCTCGAATTTAACCATCTTACCGAAAGACGGATTTAACTTGGATCCAGAAGATAAGTACAATCAAGTAATGGTTGGTTTCCCATTAGGAGACGAATATGCATCCTTAATTGAATTAACAAATAAGGTCATTGCCAAAGCTAAAGAGAACGATGATATTGAAAAATGGCAAGCAGAAGCCAAAGAGCTTTCATTAAA
>CAYROB010000259.1:0-1814 GCA_964425775.1 uncultured Carnobacteriaceae bacterium | reverse complement strand
CTTCACTCCTTTCTCTAATAAAAAACCCCCGCCAATAGCGAGGGTTAAATTACCCAAGGTTTACTTAGGCTTCAAAAACTTCTTCAACAGATGTACGGACATAACGGGCTCCCTTAGCTTGAGCATATGGATCAAGCCCACTGTCACTAAAAATATTTTTCTCAACAATAAGTTCCATGACTGGTAAAATCTCTGTTTCAGTCAACCCTGGAACCGGCTTACGGATCGAAATCCGCTGGTTCTTTCCTAGTTCGTTAGCAAAATTTAATTCTAAACGATATGTGTCATTCATTTATTTTCCCCCTCCTTCTTATACTTACAGTGAAACGTGATAAGTTTCAACGATATTTGCGCCTGATAAATCTCCATCAATGATTGTGTCTAAGCTTCCTGCAATTTCGCTGATAGCTGCAACATCTGCATCCTCTACTAAATTATTAATGGATAAGGTGTACTTCTCTTCCGTCTCTTCATCAAATGCTACAAACTGAACTTTTGCTGCTGTAAAATGCTTCATTTATTTTTCCTCCTTTATTCTTAGTAATAGCCATTACACTACTAATAAGGCGATAAAAGAAGAAAGTGTAAAACTAATCTGTTAGGCAATCTTTAATATCTTGTAGTTTAATTTGAATTTTTTCTTTCCAGTTATAGATTGTCATGCGTGAAACACCATATGCATCCGCTATTACCTGCATCGTATATTTCCCCTCAATCAGTTGCATCATAAATAAATATTCTTTCTCCGAAAGTCTCTCTTTAGCTAAATCAAAAAACTCTTCAATTTCAACAGTTGATTTAATAAAATCTGCTTCTGAAATATCACTGTGAACTAACCACTCTTGTTCATCGATTCCAATTGGTTGATAGGGCTGCTGGTTCTTTTTCCGCAATAAATTTAATCCATGCCAATAAAGTCCTTGCTTAGCATAGGCTACAAACTTATAATTTATTTCATCCAAATCTGTTGAGTCACTTTGAAACTTATGCAATATTTTTAACAATTGAATTTGAAACTCCTGAAAGAAATCCTCATAATCATTCTGATATTGTGAGATGTTTAATGAATTTAGTGTTTTATGTATCAAAGGTTCAAACTCATTTAAAAACATTAATGTTCCTTCTGAATCATGTGTCATATTAATAACTTCTCCTTTCAACATAAATATTTTTGTTTTTACAGACTGATCTTGCAAGTGCACCAAAATTGAATGAAGGTGGTCCAGATGCATCGTGCATAATACGCGCAGCGGATGAAGCCGTCATGCAGCTGAAACACCATAAAGAAGTTTTGGTGGGCTTATTTATTACCTCTTCTAAGAATTCTCAAGATTATATTCGCGATCCAATCGTGCGATATCACGAGTGCTCTTAACCCCTTTATTTAGCCAATTATCAATGATTGTCCCTGCATAAGAAATAGGTTTGAACTTACCTTCTGAACGGACTAAAGCTTCTAGGATGATGGATTTAGGTAGTTTTGTTTCCCACTCTTTAAATTTCTCTTGAACTTCTGTCGTCACTTCTCCTAACAAGATTTTATAAAATGAATAGAGAATATCTTCGGGATTAATTAGTTCTTCAAATTGTGGCTTTTTGTGTTTTAAATATTTTATGTATTGCTCAATAGCTATTTGCTCTTCTTCGGTATCAATAATCATGCTTCGATTCGTATCCTGATTCGGTTTCCGATTCGGGGTTTGTTTTAGACTCCGATTCGTACCTAACGATTCTTCATTGTCATTATGATTATCATTTACATTATCATTTACATTATCATTTTGCTTTTCATTTTGATTATCATTTTCATTTTG
>CAYROB010000258.1:0-1816 GCA_964425775.1 uncultured Carnobacteriaceae bacterium | reverse complement strand
AGGCTGTATAATCAGCATTAGCTGGTGTTTTTAGAAAAACTATGAATTATTCAGGTAATTTGTAATTGCTGAAGTTTATCCACTTCTTGCTTTTTAAAGTAAGTGATCAGCTCTCTTTCGTAAGACTCATAAAGACTTTCTTCAGCTGAAAAAAACTCTGCAATAAATTCTTCTATCGATATATTCATCCGCTCCAATAGCTGTAAAACGGTAGGGAAAGAACTATTGATTTTTCCGTTTTCTAAACGCCAGTAAGTTGCTGGATCTATAATTCCTTCACAAATGAATTGAATGGGAATATTTTTATCTTTTCTAATTTTCTTAAGCGTCGCTCCAACCAATGACTCCATTGAACTTCCACCTTTCGATTTTCTGACCTTCGATCCCATTTTAGCATAAGAGAAGGATAGTGTAGATAAATTTATTGCATTTATGCAGTGAACAACCCAATTTTATTTTTAGAATGCTATCCTTACAGTAGAAATTAGTCTAAAAGAATGAGTGAGGAGAAATAATATGATTATCTTTAAAAGTAAACACAAATTATTGGTTGTAGCAACGATTGCCTTAATGGCCCTGCATTCCTTAAGCAATGTATTTACGGCGGTGATTATCAGCAATATGATTGATGCCGCTGTTGAGAGTACGATGTCTTCATTTTTAACGAATGCTGGGCTTGGGCTGGCTTTCTTGTCTTTATGTTTATTGGCTTGCTGATGGTTAAAAGTAAAACAACACTCGTGAAGAAAATAAATCTGTCCATCAAGGAAACGATGATTGAAGATATTGTCCACCATCCGGGCAAATTAGCCGAATACTCAAATAATCTATCCTTTATGACCAACGATTTAAAACAACTGGAGTCAAAGGGAGTAGAGGCAGAAATAACAATGATCCAGTTAGCCTTGACCGCTGTTTTTGCGCTAGTCGCCTCCTTAACTTATGATGTCTGGGTCACGCTTGCCTTTGTGCTTGGCGCATTTGCACCGACTTTATTATCGATGGCGTTTCAAAAGAAAATCGAATTCGCTTCGACAGAGTGGTCAGAAGCCAATGCCACCTATACAAATCGCTTAAAAGATTATTTGAATGGCATCGAAACGGTTCAAACTTATCAGGTAGAGAATCTAGTCGTGGGCAAGGCAACAGCTGAGGCAGAGAAAATGGAAGATGCGCTAAAAAATATGAATCAAACCGTTGAGTCGGTCAACCAATATGTGATGACAGCGGCTATGTTATTTAGTTTGATCATGCCTTTTGGGATAGGTGTTTACCGAATCATTCAGTTCGGGGTCTCGATTGGTTCCTTTATCGCCATCGTTCAATTGTCGAACAGTATTACGAATCCTCTATTGCAAATGATGCAGCTAAAAAATGGCTATGCGACAACAACGACAACAAGAAAAAGATATTTTGAAGCAAAAGGCGGGGCGGCTGAAAATGCAAATAAGGTTGGCCAAGAAATTGTCCCTGATTTTTCTTCCATACGACTAGAAAAATTAGCGGTTCAGTTTGAGGATAAACCAGTCATTGTAGACGGTAATTTTGCGATTAAAAAACAAGATAAAATTCTCGTCATTGGTCCCTCAGGATCCGGGAAATCTTCTTTACTGAGAATTATTCAGCAAACTTTACCAAGAACAGCAGGGCGTTACTTGTATAATGGAGAAGAACGAGAAAGTGGACTGCTTGATCAGTTTTCTCTCATTCGCCAGCAGCCTTTAATCTTTGATGATTCGATCCATTACAATATCACTTTAGGCGAAGACTATACGGAAGAAGAAGTGCTGGAGGCGGCGCGCATCGCACAGTTGGA
>CAYROB010000257.1:0-1820 GCA_964425775.1 uncultured Carnobacteriaceae bacterium | reverse complement strand
CTGGTTCAATTACATTTGATGCTGTTTTTGCACCACGTAAACCAACTTCTTCTTGTACATTTCCAACCGCATAGATGGTATTGACTAAATCTTCTTTCTTCAGATTCTCAAAGACTCTTAATGCTACTGCCAGACCAATTCGATTATCCCAAGCTTTTGCTACTAGGAATTTTGAATTGTTTAAACGTTTATAAGGTGAATAAGGTACAACCATATCTCCTGGTCGAACACCCCATTCGGCTATTTCGTCCTCACTACTTGCTCCTACATCGATAAACATGTCTTCGATTTTATAAGGTGTTTTACGTGCTTCAGCCGATAAGACGTGCGGTGGTTTACAACCGATTACTCCATGAATTAGATCGCCTTTACCTGTTTTAATCTCCACTTGTTTCCCTAGTAAAACTTGACTCCACCAGCCACCAAGCGTTTGAAACTTGATAAAACCTTCTTCCGTTATTTGTGAAACCATAAAGCCAACTTCATCTAAATGTCCAGCAAACATAACTTTGGGACTATCTTTTGGTCCTTTTTTCTCCGCAATCACACTTCCTAAGCCATCTTGCATCATCTTGTCTGCATAAGGTTTCGCTGCTTCAATAAATACATCACGGACCTCTTCTTCATTTCCTGGAACACCACGTGCAGTCACTAAATCAATTAATAACTGATCATCTTCATAATTCATAATATTCCTTCTTTCTAATTTTCTACTAACAATATTTTAGCACATGTTGAATTAATTTGTTAAGACTAAGCTAAAATGTTTGAAATTTACTCAGTAAATCTACATGATTAGGAAAGTAGAATGTTGTGTATTTAGAAATTGAAAGGAGGAGATTTTATGAAGAACATTGATGAAGTTCGCTTGGCCATTATGAATGATCCAGAAAACGAACAATTTACGAAACAAGGCTGGCAACCCATTTTTGTTGCTCCACCAACTGCGAAAATTCTTATTGCCAGTCAAGCTCCAGGGATAAGAGCACAAGAAGCTAACAAAACATTCTATGATCCTAGTGGCGATTTATTACGTGAATGGCTAGATGTTGATGAGGATTTTTTTTATGATTCTGGTTTATTTGCAATTGTGCCTATGGATTATTACTTCCCTGGGAAAGCCAAACAAGGAGATGTTCCACCACGAAAACATATAGCCGAAAAATGGAATCAAAAAATTTTAGATACAATGCCTGAATTAGAGCTGACTATTCTAGTTGGAGCTCATGCACAGAAATTTTACTTGGGGAAAACAATGAAAACAAACCTTACAGAAACCGTACGAAATTACGAAGAATATCTCCCTGAATATTTTCCGATTGTTCATCCTTCGCCACTAAATATTGGCTGGCGCCGACGAAATATTTGGTTTGAGCAACAGGTCGTGCCTGAATTAAGAACACGTGTCCACGAGATACTCAGTAAGTAAATCTTGCAAAAAAATAGAGTAGAAATCTTAAAAAAGATTTCTACTCTATTCCTTTTTGCTGTTGGGCAGCTTTATTTTTATTGGTTGTTCATTGCTGCTTTTGCTTGTTCTACTAAAGTTGCGAATGCAGCTTCATCTCGAACAGCTAAGTCTGCTAATACTTTACGGTCTAAATCAATGTTTGCTAATGTTAATCCATGCATGAATTTTGAGTAGCTTAATCCATTGATACGCGCTGCTGCGTTAATACGTGTAATCCATAATCTTCTGAAGTTTCTCTTCTTCTGCTTACGGTCACGGTATGCATACATATGCGATTTCATCACTTGTTGTTTTGCTACACGGTATAAACTATGTTTTGAACCATAGTAACCTTTCGCTAACTTAAGTG
>CAYROB010000256.1:0-1849 GCA_964425775.1 uncultured Carnobacteriaceae bacterium | reverse complement strand
AATCTTCTTTAGAAACCCCCATCTGTGAACTTTACAGTGCGGGGAGGTTCATGATAGAGAAAATCGAATGTTGATGTTTAATAAATTGTCATATCATTTATTTTAGCAAAAAGAGCTATTGACTTACTATTTTAGATAAAATATCATTATTGAAAATTTGTATGATCCTATAATAGGAATAATTAATGAGGTGAATCCTTGAGAAAAGAAATAATGCCTACAGAAGTATTAGAAGTAACGATTGACCATGTAAATCCCAAAGGAGAAGGTGTTGCTTTTTATACCCATGCGCCTGATCGAGGGTCGATGGGGAAGAGTCTTGTTTTATTTATAAGAAACGTTGTGCCTGGTGATGTTGTTAGAGTAACAGTACCTAATGCTAAGGGGCGCAAGCGAGCACAAGTTGAATACGATGAATTACTTAAACCGGGTCCAACACGAAATCTATCCATTTCAACTGACGAGGTAAACTCAGGGGGAACACCCCTTAAATACATGACCTACAGTGGACAACTAGAATATAAAGAGCAACTTGTTCAGAGATATCTAGCAGAGGAAGGTTATGATACGACTTTAATAAGGCCAATTCTCGGTATGGAAAATCCTGACCGATATCGCAATAAAATGGATTTAACCTTTGGCCCAAATGGAGAACTAGGGATGCACGAACCTGGAAATTACAAACGAATTATTGATTTGGAAGATTCAATCATTGCTCCGAAAGTAATGATTGAAATAAAGAAGCAAGTCAGTCTATGGCAAAAAGACCACAATTTACCAGGATACAATAAAGAAACGAAAGAGGGCATACTCCGAAATTTGATGATACGTCAGTCGTTTGCAACACAGGAGATAATGGTTGTTTTATTTGCTACTGAGGAAGCGGATGTATATTCAGATGCCTGTGAAGATTTAGTTGAACGATTAACCAAGCAATTTGTCAACTTAACTAGTTTGTTATGGGTAAAAAATAGTAAAGTAGCCGACACCATGCATTCAGAAGCGGAATCACTTTTGTATGGTCGTGATTATATTAATGATGAACTAAATGGCTTTAAATATCGAATTTGGTATCAAACATTCTTTCAAGCCAGTGCGGTTCAAGCTGAAAAGATGGTGGAGTGCGCCTTAAAAATGGCGGGGGTGCACTCAGAGATGCGTGTCTTAGATTTATTTTGCGGAATAGGAACATTTAGCTTACCCTTCGCAAAACAAGTCAAAGAGTTAGTTGGTATTGAATTAGTTGAACAGTCCATTGAGTCAGCTAAACAAAATGCGAAACTTGCTGGGATAAAAAACACTAGATTCTTTGCCAGTGATGCTCGAAAAGGATTAGAAACTTTAAAAGAATCTTGGGCTACGCCTGACTTATTAATGATTAATCCACCACGGTCTGGTGCTGGTGGAAAACTTATGCGTAGCATAGGAAGATATGGAAGTGATGAGATTATTTATATTTCATGTAATCCTAAAACGCTAGCCGAAGATATAAAATGGCTGAATAAATTTGAATATGAACTGATTTCAGTACAACCGATCGATCAATTTCCTCATACCGTCCATGTCGAGACAATTGTTCATTTAAGTAAGACGCCCAGACTATAATTCGGTCCGCATAATTTCTTTTGTGTTTAGTTCTGCAAAGGCTATCCGTTTTGTTGTAAATTCATTGTTTTATTTTAATCTAAAAAACTTATTCCAGCTTACATTTTTTATATGCAAGCTGGAATTTTAGTGTTGCTTACATCTCCTGTGTAAAATACTATACAGTGTTCTCACTGTTTCTTACTTGCTAAACTTAATATACTTTCTTGTCGAACTCAGCCATTCATCATGCAAGTCCATAAGG
>CAYROB010000255.1:0-1859 GCA_964425775.1 uncultured Carnobacteriaceae bacterium | reverse complement strand
AACGAATTTGACGTGGAGTGGGGCGTAGACTTTGGTTCGCCTGAAGAAACATTTATCGCCAACCAATTCGATCAGCCAGTCTTTATTGTCAACTATCCAAAAGCAATCAAACCTTTCTATATGAAGAATCACCCAGATCGTGATGATGTTGTTCTATGTGCGGACTTAATCGCGCCAGAAGGATATGGAGAAGTTATTGGTGGATCTGAACGTGAGGTTGACTTTGACTTGTTGAAGAAACAAATCATTGATTTTGGATTAGACTTGAAAGACTACGAGTGGTACTTAGATACACGCCGTTACGGTGCGGTACCTCTATCAGGATTTGGTTTAGGACTAGAACGTGCCGTTGCTTGGATTACAGGCAGCAAGCATATTCGCGAATCAATTCCATTCCCACGATTAATTAATCGACTAACTCCTTAAACCTTTTAAATAAAAAGAAAAGAGTGTCATAAAATGAGTAATGAATTGTTGATGCAGTGGATTGAAGCCGGTCAAACAGAAATACCGACACTCTTGCTAAAGTATTATCGAAAGCTTGGCTTAAGCAATGACGAATTCGTCTTAATTATGCAACTGAAATCATCTATGGACCGGGGAGATTACTTCCCGGATTTAGACGAAATCGCACAAGCTATGGGTATTTCAAAAAATAATGCATTTAAAGCTGTCCATCAGCTGATGCAGAAAAAAGTATTATCCATTGAAACCAAAAAAGATGATAAGGGGATTACTGAAGATGCATACTCCTTAACCCTTTTATGGGAAAAACTAATGGTTTTAATGAAGCAACAAAAAACTGTTGCAGAAGTGAAGCAAGAGGAAAAAGAAGAGAAGAATCTATATTCGATTTTTGAAGCAGAATTTGGACGACCGTTATCACCGATTGAAATCGATTCGTTAATTATGTGGACAGAAGAAGATAGCTTTTCGCCAGAATTGATTCAACTTGCTTTAAGAGAAGCTGTTTTAAGTCAAGTTTATAGTTTCAAATATATTGACCGAATCTTACTAAATTGGAAAAAGAAAAATATACGAACAAAAGAACAAGTCGAGAAAGAATCTCAACGATTTAGAGATTATACAGCAACCAAAAATCAAGCACAATTGGATGAGGACGATGATGATATTTCAGGTCCAGTACCAATGATTAATTGGCTAGAAAATGATGATGCATAATCGGCTTAGAAATTGGGGTAGATAATTTGTTAGAAGGTTCAGATCTATTAACAAAAGAAGAGACAACAAAAGTAATTGAAGCAATGGGGAAGATCTTCCCAGATGCCAAAGCTGAACTCGACCATGAGAATGCCTTTGAATTACTAATCGCAGTTATCCTAAGTGCGCAAACAACAGATGTCGGTGTAAATAAGGTAACACCTGGTTTGTTTGAAGTTTATCCGACACCTGAAAAAATGATGGCTGCTGAATTGGAAGATTTAGAAGATAAATTAAAGACAATTGGCTTGTTTAGAAACAAAGCAAAGTTTATTAAAAGAACAGCAACTAAATTAGTTGAAGATTTTAACTCTGAAGTGCCAAGCAATCGAAAAGATTTAGAGAGCTTGCCTGGAGTAGGCCGTAAAACAGCCAATGTCGTCATGAGTGTTGCATTTGATGAACCAGCCATTGCAGTTGATACCCATGTAGTCGAAGAAGATGCAACAGTCCTTCAAGTAGAGAAAGTCTTGATGGAAAAATTACCAGAATCAGTCTGGTCAGTGGCACATCATCGCTTAATTTTCTTTGGACGCTACCAATGTCCGGCAAGAGTCCATGATCATGATGAATGTATAGCAATTTTAGAAAAGAATATAAAATAGTAACAAAGAAAACCCAAGGTCATTTTGCGACTT
>CAYROB010000254.1:0-1869 GCA_964425775.1 uncultured Carnobacteriaceae bacterium | reverse complement strand
AATATAAAAGTACAGAAGATTGCAAACCAAAAGTACATAGCCTAGAAATAAAAAACATACTAAGATTAGTAGTGAGAAGTCCATGACGGTGGATTTTTCACTACTATTTTTTATATGGTAGGTATGGAGTAGAGATCGTAAGGCCTTTTGGTAAGTAAACCGAATTAAAAACTGGTCCACTTCATATCCTTATAAGAATCTGTTTTGAGTATGTTGGGCCCTAGAGGTCGTGTTTTAGGAAATTAGAATCGATAAGGTTAATATGAAGACTTCAAATATTATTAGGAAGGAAGAGATAAAATGGATGTTATCGCTTTAGATGTAAGCAATGGACGAAGTTATTGTGTATTATACCAAGATAGAGTATGTCAATTTGAAGGAGAGATAAAGCATAATAAGGTAGGATTTATCGAACTGTTAGACCTCATTAAATCTTGTGAGTCAATACCTGAAATTGTTTTTGAAGCTACCGGGATTTATTCACGGGTAATTGAGAGCTTTTGTCAAGATAATAACTTTCGTTATTATCTATTAAACCCTCTCGAAGCACGGAAACAAACAGACAGCCTCAGAGTGAATAAAACAGATATCAGTGATGCACATAAACTAGCCCAAACACATTATTTTCACGAAAGAAAGCGAGCAAACACTTTTAATACAGATTACCAAGAGATGCGTCAACTATCACGTTGGTATGAATCCAATGAGCAGGAAATAAAACATGCAAGAAATCAGCTACATGTCTTCTTAGTTCAATCATTTCCAGAGTATGAAACTTATTTTAGTTCTATCTCAAGTGAATTTGCGTTAGGTATAATAAAGCTATTTCCACATCCTAAACGATTAGAGAATTTAAGTCAAACTAAAATAAAAAATATTATTTTAAAAAGTACTAGGAAAAATATTTCTTCAAAAAGAGCTTTAATTAAAGCAAAAGAACTACTTTCACTTTCTGAACTATCCTACCCAGCCGTACCTGACCACTCGATAGAAGTGCGTTTAGTAGCCCATTGGGCTAATGAACTCCTTCAATTAGTCTTACTCAAAAATGAAATAAAAAGAGAACTCAATAATAAAGCAATACACTTTAAAGAGTTCTCTATCTATAAAAGTTTTCCTGGAATAGGTGATCTGACCGCAGCATTACTCATTGCTGAACTCGGGGATTTGACTCGATTCGATAATTCAAAGCAGTTGAATGCATATGTTGGCATCGATATTCAACGGTATCAATCTGGGAATTCTGGAACGTATGATCGGATTAGTAAAAGAGGGAATACACTCGCCCGAAAGATATTGTTCATTATTGTAACCAATATGATTCGCTCACAAAAGTCTGGTCCAAACCATATTGTCGATTATTATTATAGAGCAAAAGAAAAACCTCGCGCTAAAAAGCACAAGGTAGCTCTAATTGGATGTATGGATCGCTTTCTTAAATCCATCTACAATTTAGTATTGCTTGGTCAGTTATATGATTATAATCTGTCCCCACAGTAATCTTCATATAATCTAGTAATTAAATTATATCAAACAGACCTGAAAAAAACGAATGATTATTCAGGTTGTTTGGAATGCACACTTTTTCTTTATAGGCTTTAACCAACCGGTTAATTTGTCTTCGAGACAGGTCTAAATTCACTTCAGCCCGTTCTTTTGACAGTTGCCCATGACATACTCTTTTAATGGTCTTATATTTCTTTTCTTCAAACATATTTAACTTGATCCCCATTCCTACACCCCAATCGTTTAAGACTAGGATAATCTATTTTGGGGACATAGTCATTTGTTAATTACTAAGACATTATCATATGTTAATGACATTTATCTTAAATTTCTGAATGTTTTACTTGACTAAACGTAGGAAAA
>CAYROB010000253.1:0-1889 GCA_964425775.1 uncultured Carnobacteriaceae bacterium | reverse complement strand
AAAGAATTGAAGAACGGTAATGAAGAGGTAGAGGGTCTAGAGGAGCGTATTTTAGGTCGATATGCACAACAAACAATTGTCAATCCTAAGACGAATGAAGTAATCGTTGAAAAAGACGCTATTATTTCAGAAGACATTGGACGCGAGATTGTTCAATCTGGAATTACCCAAGTGCCAATTCGCTCTGTTTATAACTGTAATACTCGCCATGGAGTTTGTCGTAAGTGTTACGGACGTAACTTGGCAACTGGTCGAGAAGTTGAAGTTGGAGAAGCAGTAGGAATTGTTGCTGCTCAGTCAATCGGAGAGCCGGGTACTCAGTTAACGATGCGTACGTTCCATACGGGTGGAGTTGCTGGAGACGATATTACACAAGGTTTGCCGCGTGTACAGGAAATCTTTGAAGCACGTCATCCAAAAGGACAAGCTACAATTACTGAAGTAACAGGTGTCATCGAATCAATCGAAGATAAACCAGAAGAAAACGAAAAGATTGTTACAGTTAAAGGACATACCGATACACGTTCTTACAAGTTAGCTAGAAATGCACGTATGCGTGTAGCGCTAGGTGATATAATCGAACGAGGAGATGCCTTCAACGAGGGATCAATCGATCCGAAAGAACTTCTTGCAGTCAGTGGAGTTGCAAAACTTCAGGAGTATCTATTGAAAGAAGTTCAGTATGCTTACCGAAGCCAGGGTGTAGAAATTGGTGACAAGCATATTGAAGTAATAGTGCGTCAGATGATGCGTAAAGTAAGTATTCTTGATCCAGGTGATACAGATATCTTGCCAGGTGAGTTAATTGATATCCATGATTTCCAAGACTTAGTTACTAAGACACTTGAAAATGGTGGGCAACCTGCAACGGCAAGACCAATGTTACTCGGAATTACTAAAGCCGCGCTTGAAACAAATAGTTTCTTGTCAGCAGCTTCGTTCCAAGAGACTACACGTGTCTTAACAGATGCAGTTATCCGAGGTAAACGTGATGATTTAATCGGATTGAAAGAAAATGTTATTATCGGTAAACAAATTCCAGCTGGTACAGGATTGAGTATCTATAAAGATCTTGAGCCGAAATCAGTTGTAGAAGAAGTTGAAGAAGAAGCACTTGAAGAAGTAAGTGCCGAAGAAGAGTAAATAATTTAAATTAAATCAGTCGAGAGCAAGAGGAAGATCTTGCTCTTGAACTGATATAATTTTAAAAAAACAGGGATAATTAATAAAAACTGTTGACAGACCATTCAAGAAGTGATAATATTCAAAGGGTGCACTTCATCTAATAGATCAGTGCGCAAACAAACATAAAATCTTTTTAAAAAAAGAATGTCTGTGTAGTCTATGCAAGATGTAAACCGTGATCTTATGCGGTAATATTTTTTTAATCATATATGATACGTCTGGATGTGTGGACTTGAAACTGATTAATTTATAAGGAGGGAAATCAATGCCAACAATTAACCAATTAGTTCGTAAGCCTCGTAAAACAAAGCCGAAAAAATCAGAATCACCAGCTTTAGGTCGAGGATACAACACTTTAAAACGTAAACCAACACATTTCTCATCTCCACAAAAACGTGGTGTATGTACACGTGTTGGAACAATGACTCCAAAGAAACCTAACTCAGCGTTACGTAAATATGCACGTGTTCGTCTGTCTAACCAGATTGAAGTAACAGCATATATTCCGGGTGAAGGACATAACTTACAAGAGCACAACGTTGTTCTTATTCGTGGAGGTCGTGTAAAAGACTTGCCGGGTGTTCGTTACCACGTTGTTCGTGGAGCGTTAGATACAGCAGGAGTTACTGACCGTAAGCAAAGTCGTTCTAAATATGGAACAAAGAAACCTAAATAAGTTTAATTTAACCATTAAAATAAAGAAG
>CAYROB010000252.1:0-1892 GCA_964425775.1 uncultured Carnobacteriaceae bacterium | reverse complement strand
TACAGTTATATCGCTTATCGAGCACAGACATTGTTCAATTGGAAAAAGAAGCAGCGCAGCTGGCTAAACAAATCGAAGAGTACAATGAAATTTTGTCGAAGCCAAAAGTACTTGATGCTGTTTTACAAGCGGAGTTAAAAGAAACACGAGACCAATACGCAACACCGCGGATGACAGTAATCGAAAAAGAAATAGAAGAGCTTGAAGTTGAACAAGAAGTTTTGATTTCTGAAGAAGAGGTCATTGTGACGCTAACGCGTGAAGGCTACTTGAAACGAACAAGTGTCCGCTCTTACCAATCTTCGAAACCAGAAGATATTAGTGTGCGAGCAGGAGACCAGATTATCTACGCAGAGAAAGTGTCTACGCTGGATCAGTTAGTGATTTTTACAAATAAAGGAAAAATGATTAATCGTCCTGTTCATGAGGCAGCGGATATTCGTTGGCGTGATCCAGGTCGTCACTTGTCACAAAACATTAGTTTTGAGCCAGATGAACAAATAGTTGCTTGTTTTGCTTCCAGAGAGTTATCGGAAGATGAAAGTTTTGTCTTTATGACAAAGGCAGGGTATATCAAGCAAACACTTGCATCAGATTTTGAAGCCAAACGAAATTATCGCACCCAGAGTTCGAATGCGATTAAGTTACAAGATGAATCAGATGAACTACTCAATGTCTATCGCGTAGATAATGGGAAAGACTATGATGTGTTCCTAGTATCCGAAAAAGGGTATGGTTTACGCTATTCATTAGAAGAGGTATCCACTTATGGACCAAATGCTCAAGGGTTGATTGCGATGAACTTGCGCGATGAGGATCAAGTTGTATCGGGAGTAGTTGTTGCTAAAGATGCAAAATCTGCTGAGTTAATGATTGTAACTCACCGAGGATCGGTCAAAAAGATGAATGTCATGGATATTGACCCAATTACTCGTGCTAAACGTGGTGTCTTGATTCTAAGAACATTGAAAGCCAATCCACATCGAGTGGCCTTAGCTTTTGAAGTAGAGGATGCAACAGAAAATATCTCGATAATAACGGATGAAGGAAATGAATTTGTTTTCCAGGCAAAAGATTATAGTATTAGTGATCGGTATAATAATGGTTCCTTCATTTTAGATGAAGAAACTGATGGAAAACCAGTTACTTATCGTCACGATGATATTATTTACGAAACAAAAGAAGAGGATACAGAATAAGTAGAGATTTATAATAAAGGGTAGAAGCAATTGCTTTTACCTTTTATTTATAATTATTATTAAATTGTACTCATTATCATCTTAAAGTCTTAATCCTATATTAATAAACAAGGAGAATGCTTACATGTGAAGTAATTCATTTGAAAAAACATCTTGAAATCGTAGGGAAACGCTTGTTATTTATAGGTAAAATGTGCTAAGATGGGTGTGTAAGAACATTGAATGTAATTATATTCTAGGAAAATCTATTAACTAAAAGGAGCTGTTTTAATGCAAACATTTAAAGAAGATACATCTTACGAACAAGCTTGGAAGGGTTTTAAAGGAGATAAATGGCAACGTCATGTAAACGTTCGCGAATTTATTCAAGAAAACTATACACCATATGATGGTGATGACCAGTTTTTAGAAGGACCAACTGAAGATACTTCAGCACTATGGGACCAAGTAATGGACTTAACTCGTGATGAAATTGAAGCAGGCGGAGTCTTAGACATGGATACAGAAATTGTATCAACAATCACTTCACACGGACCTGGTTATTTAGATGAGAACAAAGAAAAAGTAGTTGGTTTCCAGACAGAAAAACCATTTAAACGCTCATTCCAGCCATTTGGTGGAATTCGTATGTCAGAGGCAGCAGCAACATCTTACGGATATGAAATTGATCCTGAGCAAGTAGAAGTATTTTCA
>CAYROB010000251.1:0-1922 GCA_964425775.1 uncultured Carnobacteriaceae bacterium | reverse complement strand
ATAAGATTCAATTTGCTTCTCATATAAGACATTGTCATTTTCTTCATACATTTCATTAATTTCTTCACTAATTTGTTCAATCTTTTTACTCTGCTCTCCAACCAAATAATTATCAAATGTGTTATTGATCATCGCGTTGGAAATCAAGCTCACAATAAAAATAGAAAGCAAGATGGCCAGACTAAAAAGCAATGTTATTCTTTGAGATAATTTCATCCTATCTGCCTCCTTTAAATAGCATGATAACAGCCAATATTGTGAATTTTATGAAGATGTCTATTCTTGAGCATCAAAACGATAACCCGCACCATAGACTGTCTGAATATATTTTGGGGCTTTAGGATTATCTTCAATTTTCTGTCGTATATTTTTAATATGCGTATCAATTGTTCGATCAAATCCTTCATAATCATAGCCAAATGAAGCTTCGATCAATTGCTCTCGAGACAAGACTTGGCCAACATTCGAGACAAAAGTTAACAAGATTTTAAATTCATTTACAGTTAAATGTACCTCTTCTCCAGACTTGTTGACTCTCATTTTATCAACATCAATTTCTAAGTCCCCTTCATTAAAGTACAGTTTTTCTGCGAGTGGATTCCTCCCTTGATAAGACCTACGCAATAACGCTTTTACACGTCCAATTAATTCTCTAGGGCTAAAGGGTTTTGAGACATAGTCATCAGCCCCAATCGATAAACCAGTGATTTTGTCTTCCTCTTCAGTTTTAGCTGTTAACATTATTATTGGTACATTCGAGATCGTTCTAACCCTTTTACAGACTTCCTCCCCGGTTATAACTGGAATCATCAAATCCAAAATAATTAAATGAATTGTTTCTTGATTAAATAAATCCATTGCCTTTTTACCGTCAGCTGCTACAAATGTATGATAATTCTCACTTTCTAGATAGGCAACGATTACATCTGAGATATTCTTTTCATCTTCTACTACTAAAATATTTATCTTCTCCAACAAACTCACCTCCTTTTTAATATACCTTAAAACGATTGATAATTCCTTAAGTTTGTCTTTAAAAATGAGACTTAGTACCTAAGGAATCAAATATAATTTAGATAGATAAATAAATAAAACAAAAAATCTAGTGGATTGAACTACTAGATTTCTTGTTTTATCAAAGGCGTCAGCGAGAAAACTCATGGTTTTAACTGTGGGATGAATCGCGTCTCGGACGCTCATTTTTCTACTCAATTAACAGTTCTTGTGTTTCCAGAAATTCTTTTTCAAAGCCCTTTGTTGCTATTTTCGAAAGAACACTTAGACGAAAAAAGCATCGAACACACATTCTTTTTTCTTTTAAAAAACCCGGTAATTCCTTGTTTAACTTGTCACAACTACGTATAATAGAGGTATTAAATAAGGAGGTGGATACACGTGAAATATGGAATCATAGGACAAATTACCTTGAACCAAACGCAACAACAATTTGTGATGCAAAATATTGGAAACGTTCGCTTTGTCTGGAACCAATTCTTAGACATGTGGAATAAACGCTATGAAAATAATCCAGCTTTACCTGCATTGTCTGAATATCAGTTAAACAACTTACTCCCACTCCTTAAAAAAGAATTCGAATTTCTAAAAATCTCGGATTCAACAAGCTTACAACAAGTTTCAACGGATTTAGCTGGAAGCTTCAAAAACTTCTTTCAAAATCCTGGTCACTTTAAGCATCCACGCTTTAAAGCCAAGCATCGCTCTTCGATGAGCTACACCTCTAAAAATGTCAATCATTCGATTCGCTTAGAAAATGGGTACTTACGTTTACCAAAGTTAGGTTTTGTTCGCTTCCGTTGTGGACGCGAAGTGAATGGAATCATTAAGCGGGCAACGATTCAATTAACCCCATCCGGAACATTCCTATGCAGTTTACTCGTAGACGACGAGAGCCAAGTGGCCTA
>CAYROB010000250.1:0-1942 GCA_964425775.1 uncultured Carnobacteriaceae bacterium | reverse complement strand
CCTCTAGAAAGAGTACCCCTTCTGTATGGATACAGTAGGGGGTGAATTTCTACTCTTTTTGGTTTTTGATATAACGCTTCACAGATGCATAAGACTGTTCACTTACTGTCCCGATGAAATAAGAGTTACTCCAAAAATAGGGTTTCCAATAGTAAGACTCCAGTGTACTGGCATACTCCTTTCGAATATATCGCGAGGAATTTGTTTTTAGTCCGTTCACGAAATGTGAGAGATTCATATTTGGCCTGCCGGCAAATAAGATATGGATATGGTCATTATCGTCATTATACTCATAAACCTCTGCTTTATTATTGCTAAAATATCGTAACGTATAAGATTTTAAATCTTCGGCTAGGTCGTCCTTAATTACGGGGTGCCGATACTTGGTAACTAACACGAGGTGGTAGGTTAAATCGAAGTGACTGTTTCGAATTGTTTGATACATTACAAGCCTCCTTTCTTACTACAGCTGTCTAATTTAATAGAGTTAAAAAGGTTTACAAAAGCTGAATATACAACGTTTTTTAAATTTACAACTGTGTCAATTTGTGGTATGATTGTACTATGAAATTGAGGGGAGGTCAAGGGATGACTTATGGAGTAGTTAAACAACGAGCCAAGCATATAACCTATGAGGAATACACTATATTGAAAGATCTTAGCCGTGCGGCTAAGAATTTATACAATAGTGCCCTTTATTTAAAGCGGCAAGATTTCTTCCGGATACAAGCCATACGCAAATCCATTCGGCGAGCTAATTTGCCTATGAAGGTAAAAAAACAACTGATGGCAAGGAAAGACTTACAGTTGATGAGCTATAATGATTTATACCATGCGATCAAGACGCAAGATGTTTACCGCGTGTTAAACGCGAACATGTCACAGCAGATCCTTAAACTTGTCGATCGTGACTTCAAGTCCTTCTTTGGCTTGCTCAAGCGAAAGGCAAGAGGAGATTATAAAGAACGTGTGAACCTCCCAAATTATTTACCGAAAGATGGATTCTTTTCATTGATCGTAGCAGAGTTCAATACAAGCAAAGGCTCCTTTACACTACCAATGAGCCGTCACTACACCCCTAAAAAGAAGATTACTTTCAATGTCCCAACGATACTGTCAGATAAGAAAATTAAAGAAATCCGTGTGATTCCTAAACAGGATGCAAGATTCTTCGAACTTCAGTACGTTTACGAAAAAGAAGTTTCGACTGGTACATACAATCAAAAAAATGCGCTTGCAATCGACCTAGGAGTAAACAATCTAATGACTTGTACGACGAATAAGGGACAGAGTTTTATCATTGATGGGAAACGAATTAAATCAGTGAATCAGTATGCGAACAAAGAAAATGCTCGGCTGAAATCCATCCTGGATAAGCAAGGATTGAAAACCTCCGTTAAGTTAGATCGGTTATGGATGAAACGTAATAATATTATCCATGACTACCTATTAAAGGCTGCACGCTATGTTGTTAATTATTGTAAGAGAGAGGATATTGGACAGATTGTACTCGGATTTAATAAGGACATGACACGTCGTGTCAATCTGGGGCGAAAAACCAACCAATTTGTTGCCTCTTTACCGATGGGGAAGATTAAAGATATGCTCAAATACATGACAGCTGATGCAGGGATCGAGCTTCACCTACAAGAGGAAAGTTATACATCCAAGGCGTCTTTTTGGGATAAAGATCCCCTCAAGAAGTGTGATTATTCGGGTGAGCGCATAAAAAGAGGCCTCTACCAAACTGGTGATGGCCAATTATTAAATGCGGATATTAATGGGGCATTAAACATTTTAAGAAAAAGTAACGTTGTAGACCTAGAGGTCTTATACACTAGAGGCGCCGTGGACACGCCACAAAGAATAAGGCTCGCTTAGTTATCGAGCAATCTTCTTTAGAAACCCCCATCTGTGAACTTTACAGTGCGGGGAGGTTCAT
>CAYROB010000249.1:0-2011 GCA_964425775.1 uncultured Carnobacteriaceae bacterium | reverse complement strand
TACGTTTGCTTGAAATTGTTGGATTGAATGAAGATGCAATTTATCGTTATCCACATGAGTTCTCAGGTGGACAACGTCAGCGTTTAGGTGTTGCACGTGCAGTAGCAACAAATCCTAAATTAATTATTGCGGATGAACCAACGTCAGCATTGGACTTATCAGTACAAGCACAAGTTTTAAACTTTATGAAGCTTATCCAAAAAGAGTATGGCTTAAGTTATTTATTTATCTCACATGACTTAAGTGTCGTGAAACACATGGCAGATGACATTGCAATTATGCACCGTGGCCGTTTCGTTGAACGAGGATCAAAAGAAAAGATATTTAATAATCCGCAACATATCTATACAAAACGATTATTATCTGCGATTCCACAAATTGACCCACTTAACCGTGAGCAACATAAACTTGATCGCCAAGCGGTAGAAAAAGAATATATAGAGCAAGAGAATAATTATTATGATGAAAATGGTCGCGTGTATGATCTAAAAGAATTTGAAGAAGATCATATGGTTGCATTAGCACCAAATCAACAAGCATCAGATTCTCTAGGTTCAACTAATAAAGGGGGAAATTAACATGTGGAAAACAGTAGTACGTCGATTCTTAGTTATGATTCCCCAGATAATTATCTTAAGCATGATTGTTTTTGCATTAGCACACTTTATGCCTGGGGATGCTTTCACAGGACAGTTAGATCCAAATGTGGATCCAGCTCAAATAGAAGCCTTAAGAGAATCGTTAGGTTTAAATGATCCATTGTACGAACAATACTTTAGATGGGTCGGAAATGTTTTACAGGGAGATTTTGGTAGAAGTTTTGCACAACAAGTACCAGTTACAAGTTTAATTGGTGCACGTGCAGCAAACTCAATTCGTTTAGGATTAGTATCAACATTCTTTACTTATCTGATTGCACTTCCGTTTGGTGTTTTAGCTGGACGTTATAATAACACTTGGTTTGACAGAATTGTAATGATTTATAACTATGTAAGCTTTGCAATACCAACATTTGTATTGGCATTAATTATGATTTTTATCTTTGGATATCGTCTAGCATGGTTCCCAACACGTGGATCGGTTAATGTATCGTTGGTAGCAGGTTCCCTAGAATATTACTGGGATATGTTCTATCGACTATTATTACCTGGATTTGTTGGTGGAGTACTTGGTACTGCTTCAACAACACAAACTCTGCGTAACGAAGTAATTGATGCAAAAACACAAGATTATGTTAGAACAGCAAGATCAAAAGGTGTTCCTGAAGGTAAAATTTATTCAAGACATATCTTTAGAAATGCTTTCTTACCAATTGCTTCATCGATTGGATTTATTTTTTCTAGATTGTTAAATGGGTCAGTGTTTATTGAACGAATATTTGCTTTTAACGGTATGGGTGATTTGTTTATTACCTCAATAGGTGGTCGTGACTCAGCAGTTATTATTACCTTAGTATTACTGTATGGGGTCATTGCAATATTTGGTTCACTTGTTTCCGATATCGTTTTAAGTTTAGCTGATCCGCGTATCCGTATTGATTAACTAATAGAAAAAGTAAAGGACTGAAAAATAATTATGGAAGATAAAATAAAAGCACAAGAAATACGTCCAGAAGCTGCCAGTGAGCAGCAAGCGGACTCAATTCCACCAATGGGATTTAGAGTAATTGTTCGTGAATTTAAACAAGATAAAATAGCGATGTTTGCACTTGCTGTCTTATCATTATTGTTAATAACTACAGCAGTTTGGTACTTTCGTTTAGACGCAAATGTTGTAATGGATGTTGATATTTTACGTCACTTTGCAGAGCCAGCAGAATTTAATTTAGGGTTAATTGCTGATGCTTGGAACGGTGAAAAGTCAATGATTCTAGGAACAGATGGCTTTGGTCGAGATATATTTACTCAGCTTTTCCTAGCGACCGGGAACTCAGTTCTTATAGCCGTTGCTGTAACGTCAATTATTGCAACTGTCGGAATAACCTTAGGACTTATTGCGGGTTACTATGGTG
>CAYROB010000248.1:0-2027 GCA_964425775.1 uncultured Carnobacteriaceae bacterium | reverse complement strand
TTTCAGTTGGTGTTATAATCGTCTCAATTACGGCCTTTGTTCTACTATTTCCTAAAATAACTGCGCTATTTTTGTAAAACCATAGAGTGAAGGTAAGTTTTGATGGAAAATATGCTAGATATAGCTATTCTAAAGGAAGAAGTTGAGATGTTAGGATATTTTGTAACCTTTGCACCGAATGCCTTTCGTGAAGAGCGACATCGACAAATTCATGTGTTTAAGGATTCAAGGTTTTGAAAACCAGTTGCACAAGTATCTTTAACCATTGCTTGTCGAATTAATATGATGTTTGATAGTGTAGGCAAAAGAGATGCAGAACTATTAAGTGTACTCGTACACTATTCAAAAAATTTATAAGTAAAAACAGCAGGAAGCAATCATTATCGATTGCTTCCTGCTGTTTTTTTTGATTTTTACTGTTTAAAGAGCTGCTGATCCACCGTCAATCGAGATGACAGAACCATGAATATAAGAAGCTTTATCACTTAATAAGAAAGCAACAACATCTGCGACTTCTTCAGGTTGCCCTAATCGACCCATTGGTACACCAGCTGCCATTGCTTCAATTGCTTCAGCAGGGAATGCTTTAACCATCGGTGTTTCATTTGTCCCTGGTGCAATTGCATTAATACGAAGATTTTCTCTTCCATATTCACCAGCAATGGTTTTGGTTAAGCCAATGATTGCGTGTTTTGTTGCTGAATAAGCACCAAGTGTTGGTAGTCCTACCACACCACCTAAAGATGCAGTATTTACAATTGAACCACCACCTGTTTTCAACATTTCATTTCCTACATATTTCAAACCATAGAAGGCACCTTTTAAGTTTACATTAACAATCGCATCGAATTCCTCTTCTGAACATTCTAATGTACGAACACCTGACCCTGAAATTCCGGCATTGTTAAAGAACATATCAATTTGTCCAAAAGCTTTGATTGTCTCAGCTACATAGTTTTTAACATCTTCTAGGTTGCTGACATCTGCCCGAACAAAAATAGCATCAGCGCCTTCTTTTTCAAGCAATTTGATTGTTTCTTGACCGTTTTCGGCTGAAATATCAACGACAACAATGTTTGCGCCTTGTTGCGCTAATTTAATCGCTGTTTCTTGTCCAAATCCACTACCGCCACCTGTAATAATTGCTGTTTTACCCTTCATTCAATCCACTTCCTTTTATATAATCTCAATTTCAATTAATTGTATCACAAGCAATAATTGAAAACAGTTAAAAGAACTTATGAATTATCCATTTAAACTTCAGCAAATTGATTAAATAGTTTTTTAATAATTTGAAGTAATATTATTAGAATTAAGAAAAGTAAAATGGTACCCTACACATTGTAAGGGTATACAAAAAGATAGGAGTGGATTTACTATGGAAAATAAGCACCTACAAGATCCGAGAAAGTTGTATGTTACTGATGAATTTCCAGAACAAGAACAAGATACGCCGGCATTGCAGAAAAAGATGAATCCGATTCCTGACTGTGGTGAAGAGAGTTATAAAGGTCACAATCGATTAGAAGGCAGAAACGCATTAATTACAGGTGGTGATTCGGGTATTGGTCGTGCAGTAGCAATTGCTTACGCAAGAGAAGGAGCCAATGTAGCGATTCAATTCTTCCCGGGAGAAGAAGCAGACGCGAATGAAGTAAAAGATTATATTGAACAAGCAGGAAAGAAGGCATTACTTCTTCCATATGATTTACGTGACGAAGGAGCTGCGACTGAAATTGTAGAAAAAACAGTCGAAGCATTTGGTGGACTCGATGCATTAGTCTTAAATGCTGCCCAACAGATCGCACACGCATCATTAAGTGACCTATCGATCAAACAGGTTGAAGATACTTTTAAAGTGAATATTATTAGCATGTTTGAAACAGTAAAAGCAGCCGTTTTTGACGGCTGCTTTTTACATTCCATAAATTGCTAAAATTTTTACTAATATTATTTCCATATCCGTGAAAAATAACTGTGGAAGCGGGGTTATTGCCACAATCAACATTGGGTTATATCCGTATACC
>CAYROB010000247.1:0-2034 GCA_964425775.1 uncultured Carnobacteriaceae bacterium | reverse complement strand
AATATCCCCCTAAAAATTAGATTAATTACTCTAACTTTTAGGGGGCACATCATTTAAAGCAATGATTGGATGCTTTTTCTTTGTGCTTATGTCTATTTAACCTTGATTGAAGATATCTGTTAACGGTGGGACAACTTGTTTCTTACGTGAAACAACACCATCTAATTCCACTGTATTCATCTGAATTGGCTTACTAAAGGCCATTTCAAACTTACGATAAGCTGCTCCTTCTACAATTGCTACTGAATTGTTTTCGATGATATCTGTAATCATCAAAACAAATAAATCATAGTCATTTTCTTGAATTTCAGCTTTCATCTCTGCTAATAATTCATCTTTTTTCTCTGCAAGTAACGCGTGAATATCTACAACGTTTACTTGACCAATCCGGACTTTTTCAGATCCCATGTTGAAAGACTTGGCATCATCATTTAATATCGCTGAAGCCGTTTTATCTGAAATATCTGTTCCAGCCTTAAGCATAGCTAAACCATAATCATCTAAAGAAACACCCGCAAGCTCAGCCAACTCTTCAGCTGCACGATAATCTTCGCCTGTCGTTGTTGGTGATTTTAATAAAAGCGTATCTGAAATAACAGCTGACAACATCAAGCCAGCAATGTCTGCCGGAATTTCTACTTCATATTCTTTGTATAATTTTGAAATAATTGTTGCTGTACAACCAACTGGTTCCGCACGGTAATATAAAGGATCCGTTGTTTCAAAGTTGGCAATTCGGTGGTGATCAACAACCCCCAGAACTGTTACTTCATCAATGTCTGATACACTTTGCTGTGCTTCGTTGTGGTCTACAAGTACAACACGCTCTACTTCATTTGCAGCTGTTTTAATAACACGTGGTTGTTCTTTTTTAAAATAGTTCAAAGCAAAATTTGTTTCTGCATTTGTCTTACCTAATGCTACTGGCTCCGCTTCAACAGATAGTTGATTCATTAAATAAGCCAAAGAAATTGCTGAAGCCACCGTATCTGTGTCAGGATTTTGGTGACCAAATACTAATACTTTACTCATTCATAACACTCCTCATCTAATATCTTCGTCAGATTTTTCTGACAGAACAATTTGCCTCTTAAGAATAATGGAAATATACAAATTATTCAATTATTCACCTAGCTGATTGCTGTTTATTTTTACAAGACTTTTTCTAAGAATGCTTTTGTACGAGTTTCTTGTGGAGAATCGAATAAACGCTTTGGATCATTTTGTTCGACGATATACCCACCATCAACAAAGATTACGCGATCTGCCACTTCACGAGCGAAGGCCATCTCATGCGTTACCACAACCATTGTCATTCCTTCTGCAGCTAGTCGTTTCATAACCGTAAGTACTTCTCCTACCATTTCTGGGTCTAAAGCCGAGGTCGGCTCATCAAACAACATCATTTCAGGATGCATTGCTAGGGCTCTTGCAATTGCTACCCGTTGTTTTTGTCCACCAGATAGTGAATTTGGATATGCATCAATCTTATCTGCTAACCCTACTAGCTGTAATAATCTTAATGCATTTTCACGACTCTCGTCCTTTGTCATTTTTCCTAATTCAACTGGCGCCAACGCAATATTTTCAAAAACACTAAGGTGTGGAAATAAGTTGAATTGTTGAAAAACCATACCAATATTCTGTCGTATCTCATTTAATTCAGCCGGTTTGTCCGTCAACATTCGATCTTTAATAAATATTTTCCCATCATTGATCTCTTCCAAACCATTCAAACAACGCAATAAAGTAGATTTTCCTGAACCTGATGGCCCGATAATGCAAACTACTTCACCTTTAGCTATAGTTAAGTCAATCGATTTTAACACTTCATTTGATCCGAAACTTTTTTTCAGATCCTTTACAATTACTTTAGACATTGATTATTTCTCCTTTTCTAAACGTTTCGACAACTTAGTCAATGCAGTAATAATTATTATATACATTAAACCAACAATTAGCCACATACTTCCTGATTGATAGGTACGCGCGATAATAATTTTACCAGTTTGTGTTAATTCTACCAAGCCTATT
>CAYROB010000246.1:0-2046 GCA_964425775.1 uncultured Carnobacteriaceae bacterium | reverse complement strand
ATTTGGCAATGGGGAAGTCGGCGTCTTTAAAGTCGTCAAGTCAGCACTCCGTGGAAATGATGGGAAAACCTATTATATCATTGGCAAGCTAACCGACGTTAGTGAAGAGGCTGCTGAGAAGAAAAGATTGATTGTTCAATCAGAAACAGATGGCTTAACAAATCTTTACAATAATCGAACAACGAAGAAGCTGATAAATGAACGTTTGGAAAATAGAAGTGTAAGTGCAAAAGATGCTCTGCTTCTAATCGACTGTGATAATTTCAAAGCCATTAATGATACCTTTGGGCATTTAGAAGGCGATCAAGCTTTAAAAAATGTCAGTGAAGTGTTACAAACAAACTTCAGACAAAAGGATATTATCGGGAGAATTGGTGGCGATGAATTCTGTGTCTATATGAAAGATATTCCATCGCAAAAAGCGGTTGAATTAAAAGCAGGCGGCTTGATCCCCCAAATTGTGGAGAAAGATAAAAAACATCAGCTAACCTTTAGTATCGGTATTGCTTTTTTAAATGACGAGCGAGACTATAAAGAATTATTAAAAAAAGCGGATGTGGCTCTTTACAAGGCGAAAGATGAGGGAAGAGCAAGAGCGGTAACATTTACAGAGGAATTGTTAGATTAGTATCAGCAAGGAGGAAGTTTTAATTCGCCTCCTTTTTTTGGCTATCATCAAGAAAGAATACGTTAAAGGGCAACTTCGTCAAAGTTGATCTACCGGCATATTGAGATGTGTTATACTAGTAGGGTGAGTTTAATGAAAGAATTGATTGAGTAGGATATTTAGAGGAAATACGAGGTGGAATAAAAAAGATTTCAAAATAATGAGAATAGATAGCAACATATAAAATCAGGAGGAATGTTTAAATTGGATTTGTTTTTAAAACTTAGTATCATAATCTTTATCGGTGTTTTAGGAGGGAGGGTAGCCAATTACTTAAAATTACCAAGTGTCTCAGGTTATATCGTTGCAGGTTTAATTATGGGCCCTTCTTTTATTGATTTAATAAGCAGTCAAGACTTGGCATCGCTTAGTTTCATTACGGACATTTCTTTAGCGGCCATTGCTTTTTCTATAGGAAATGAATTTTTATTGGCAGATATGAAAAAAGTCGGAAAAAATGCGATGATTCTGACAATATTTGAAGTAGTTGGTGCGCTCGGACTCGTCTTTTTAACGATGTATTATCTTTTTGATCAAACCTTTGAATTTAGTTTGGTTATCGCGAGTATGTCAGCAGCAACAGCCCCAGCCGGTATTGTCATGGTTATTAGAGAATTGAAGGCAAACGGACCGTTAGTGAAAACTATTTTACCAGTAGTTGCCCTGGATGATGCATTAGGTATTATGTTGTTTGGAGTTGCATTGTCCTTGGCGAAGATGACAGCTGGAGTGGCGGAATATACTGTCTTTCAAATAGTCAGTGCGCCCCTAATTGAAATATTCGGCTCACTACTGCTCGGATTTTTATTAGGATTAGCGATGACTTACTTATCCAATAAAGCAAAAGGGAAAGATGAATTATTAATTATTGCGTCAGCATTTATTTTAGCGAGTGTCGGAGCGGCGAACTTTTTAAGTTTATCTCCTTTATTAACAGCAATGATGATGGGTGGAACATTAGTTAATTTAATGCAGACATCTAAAAGAGTGTTTGGAACAATTAATGATTTTACTCCACCGATAAATCTCTTGTTTTTCACATTAGCTGGTATGAGTCTAGATCTTAAAGTATTATCAACGGTAAGTTTGATAGGTATCGGTTATATCTTCTCGCGTGCATTCGGAAAAATAATTGGTGCAGCATTAGGTGCAAAGGCGATTGGTGAAGGAAAGATGATTCAAAAGTACTTGGGAATGAGCTTGCTAACTCAAGGTGGAATATCCATTGGACTATCCGCGATTGTTCGCGCTCAATTACCAGAGTACGGGGAATCAATCGTAACGGTTATCTTATTTAGTGTACTTGTTTTTGAAATCATGGGTCCAATCCTTGCCAAGATTGCTATTACAAGAGCGGGCGAAGTGGACGGTATGTTACG
>CAYROB010000245.1:1816-2063 GCA_964425775.1 uncultured Carnobacteriaceae bacterium | reverse complement strand
ATTGCTGAAAATGAAGGCTTGATTGATAAAGAAGAGGCTCATACGTTAATCCTTGAATGGAATCCGTATGATACAGCCTTTATGGTTTACCATCGAGATCGTCCAACCTTTTTCCGTCAAAGTCAATCATCCGACCTATCTGAATCATGGAAACGCGATACAGAAGGTGAATGGATATGGAAGCATTCACCAGAAGAGCTAGAAATGGCATTAAATGAACAGCTAAACGGATTAGAACGGTTCCTAG
>CAYROB010000245.1:0-1806 GCA_964425775.1 uncultured Carnobacteriaceae bacterium | reverse complement strand
CTGACCCGGGTCAATGCCTATCACGGGGTGACTGTCGTTTCCGCCTCGATGACCGGCAAACCCTATAATTCCGTCTTTGGCCTGCCCCTGCCCGGTTTCCTCCATCTGACCTGCCCGCATTATTGGCGCAATGGCGAAGTACTCACCAGAAGAGTTGTTGATGGCCCAAAATGAACAGTTAAATGGATTAGAACGGTTCCTAGATTTTTATAGTTACTCTGTCCTTCAAGGAGAGGGAAGAGTCACAGAGGTCATTTTAACTGGTTATTATCCAGACTTAGAAGTGATAAAGCAAAAGTTGTTAGATCGTTTTTCAATCAAAGTATCGATACTGGATTTACCACTGGGGATTGATCAATCATTTGATGTTTTGTATGGATTATCTTTAAAAGAGGATAAGCAAAAAGAGAAGAAAGAGCCTAGAAAGCAATCGAGTAGAAGGTCGCGAAAGAAGTCTAAAAAGAAATTAGGTGGACGAAGCCGATGATTAATATTAACTTTTTTGAGAAAAAAGAAACAAACATTCTGCCTTACTTAGTAGGGGGAGGCTTTTTCCTTCTACTTATTTTGATGAGTATCTATTTTTTCTTTGCCCGAATGTATCTAAAAGATTCTGCATCTGACAAAGAAGCGTGGTTCGAAACGAATGCAGAGGAGATAGTGCTATCTGAACGAATGAATCAGCTGGAAGAACAATACAATGAAACAATGGAATTACAGGAGAAATTAAAGCTTGCTCAGTATCCAATGCATAAAGTAGCAATCGAAATCGCAGCAGCAGTACCGGACGAGTTAACTAGAATTTCCTCCTTTCAAATTTTGGAACCTAGTCAATTAACTTTAACTTTAGAAAATACTGAAGCAATAATGGCCAATAAAATTGTTCAGGATATTGAGAATCTTCCATATGTAACTGGCTCGCAACTTTTACATGTAGAGAGTCAAGGCGAAGAAGATGCACAATTACGTTTCGAGTTAATCATAAGTCTAGATGAAGAGCTGACTGTTAAGGGGGAAACAGAATGACTATAAAGTTGAGTCGTGAATCGATTTTAGTGACGATAAGCGCACTGATGGCTTTAATCGGCTTATTTTTTTATGGGAACCAATTTTTAATCAAGCCTTTGGGAGATCGAGCGGATGAGATTAATACAACATTTGAAACACAACAATCCTTAATTGAGGAATATCCTCCGAGTGAAGAGCTTCTAGCAGAGTATGAAAGTAAATATGCAGAAGCGGAAGTCTTTATCCCGGTGAATGTTCAAGCAAACCAAGCTTTAATCAAATTAGAAACACTTGCGAATAAAGCAAAAGTTTCAGTTTTGAGCTTGTCACGAGTTACTGAACAAGAAGTACTAGAAGACTCAGAAAAATTTGCGAAAGATACATATACCACTCAATTAATTGCTAACTCTCCTGAAGACTTACGTCAATTAATCGATTTATTGATGGAACAAGAGCGAGTTTGGAATATCGCCTCGTTCTCTTATAGTAAATCCGGCGACGAAAACTATGTGGGAAGTCTCAATTTTGAATTATATTACAGATTAGAAAATAAAGAATGAAATTATAGAAGCCTTGATAAAGCAGATGTTATCAGGCTTTTTGTTTGCATAAAACAGTAGGGATGCATAAAAAGATAAGATAAAGTGAAATAGTTCTTGACATTGTACTGTCGGCACCGTATAATTATATGTCCGAGCTGCGATATGTTGTCGTGCTTGGGAAAAGACATATCAGTTTTGTAAGTTCACAGAATTTATAAAATAATCAATTCAGAAAACAAGGTTTTGAAAGAAATTT
>CAYROB010000244.1:0-2065 GCA_964425775.1 uncultured Carnobacteriaceae bacterium | reverse complement strand
CATTAGCCCAATCTTACCAGTACCAATAATTCCCACTGTTTTCCCACTGATTTCACTCCCTTGGAAAGGTCCTGGGTAATTCTTTTGTCGAATTGTCGCATCCCCGTAAGTAATTCCACGATATAAATCAAGCACTAAACCAATCGCTAACTCAGCAACAGCTTGGTCTGCATAACCAGCCGCATTCGCAATCAGCACCTCTTGATTCTCAGCATCCGCTATTTGAACATGATCTATTCCAGTAAAAGCTACATTGATTAGTTTTAGCTTTTCATTTTGATCAATCGCTTCCGCTGGATAAGGATTATTTGCGATCATCACAACATCCGCGTCCTGGCTTCTTTCCACTAGCTCAGCTGGAACAGTCGTTTTCTCATCGTAATAAATAAATTCATGACCTAAATCTGTAATCCCTTTTGCGAGCTCATCAATCTCCTCAGCTGGTACGTTTAATGGTTCTAATAATTTAACAAGCATTCTATTCCTCCTATGTATCTCTCTTGTACATAGTATAACAAATCCGCTACTAAATTGAAGCTTTTACATTCCCAGCGTATTTAATCGCTTAAGTAACGACTGTGCTAGTAAGAAATCAACGATACTATGGATAAAACCACCTACTCCAATCATAAGAAATACAGCAGTAAAGTAATTGACGCTTGCATGCTCCGGACTCGCCATAAAAAATAAAGCGACAACTGCACTCTCAGTGGTTGCATGAATCAAACCAATTACGATATTAAATACAATAAGCATTTTTGGCTGATTAATTAAACCAGGATTTTTTTGGATATAAAAAGCACCGATTACCGCAAAAATTACATGCGACAACGCCCGAAGCGCAATTACTACGGGTAAAGTTAGGAAGAAACCCAATGCAGTACCTAAAGCTACTGCAACAGCCACTCCGGGTGAGATAAACATCGCCATGAAAACCGGAACGTGACTCGCGAGTGTGTAGGATGCAGGTGGAATGGAAACCTTTGGCATCACCATCGGAATAACGATTCCAAGCGCAATTAACATGGCCGTTCGTGTTAATTTTTGTGTTTGTGTCATAATAACCTCCTGTGTCATGACACCTATTATACGACAATTTAGCTAAGTGTCAAGACACATGGCTCTTCACAAGCAAATTAAAAAACAAGCCCCTCAGCTTGTTTTCTAATCAATCATTTTGATAGAGCAACCCTTGATTCCTTAAGTCTTTCTTCACTTTCGCATAGGCTGCATCATTTGTACAAAGGATAGTATGGATGTGTACACCTTCAGTTAATACTGATAATAGTTCTGGCTTAAGCTTCAAGAATTCTTCAATATCTTCTTTTGTTTTAATATTTAGCTGTCCGGTAATTTCACCGTACGCTGGATGTTCAACTGTAACTGATTCGACAATGATACCATGCTTAACAAAAGTTTCGAGTTCTTGCCTCGTATCTTCTTTTTGATGATTCATCGCAATGTATTTTTTAAGCAAGCCTTCTGTTTCTTCTTTAATTAGATACCCTTTATTCGTCGCAATAATTGGATGTCCTTCTGCCCTTAACAAAGCAATATCTCCAACAATTACTTGACGTGAAACTTCAAATTCATCCGCAAATATTCTAGCTGGAATTGCTCCGTTAGAATTAGACAGTTCTTTTAAAATAGCTCCACGTCTTGTTTTTCCACTCATCACATTACTCCCCCCTTCTATTCCACTTCCCCCTCATTGTAAAGGAAAATGACCAGCATGTTAATACTCAAAAAACAACGAGCTAAAAGCAAATTGCTTTTAGCTCGTTGTTCATTAATTTTAAGATCATTTAAAATTCTTAAATTCTAATACTTCTAGCAATTCTTCCAGATGAATTAAATCTGTACCATACGCCATTCATAGACATATTTCCAACTTCCATTGATCCATCATCATTTAGATAGTACCAATTGTTGTTCGATTTAATCCAACCCGTTTGCATTGCTCCACTATTTGACATGTAGTACCATGTTGGTCCTACTTTGTTCCAACCTGTTTGCATTGCTCCGCTTCCTGACATGTAGTACCATGTGTTACCGACTTTGTTCC
>CAYROB010000243.1:0-2077 GCA_964425775.1 uncultured Carnobacteriaceae bacterium | reverse complement strand
TCCTGGGTTAGTTATTATGCTAACTGTGTTATCTTTTAACTTACTCGGAGATGGACTAAGAGATGCAATCGATCCTAAGATGAGAGAGAGGTAATCCTTTTATGAAAAAATTAATGAGTATAAAAAACTTGCAGAAATATTTTCCGGTAAAAAAACAGAACTTTTTTCAGCTAGGCACAGACTACGTAAAAGCCAATAAGGATATCTCGGTTGATATCTATGAAGGTGAAACCTTGGGCATCGTAGGAGAAAGTGGTTGTGGTAAATCAACTTTCGGTCGTACAATTATCCAATTACATTCTCAAACAGCTGGTTCGACTTTGTATTATGGAGATACGATTGATAACTTTATGCCGAGCTATGTTCAGCAAGTATACCGTGATTTGCCAAAAATAAGTGACCGTTATGATCAGGATTTGAATAATATAGAAGAGATGGAGAGAAATCTCCAAGGATTAGAAGGTAAGGAAAAAGAACGGTTATTTGAGAATTTACGTCTTAAAAAAATAGAGTTTGAAAATAACTATGGAAACACTTTGCGCTTAGTTGGTGGGCTAGTTGCACATGATGATTTGAAAATTGTTCAAGCAGCTTTACTAGCGCGTTATGATGCAGCTTCTCAAGTAGCGAAACATAAACGAGACTTAGAGTTTGAAGTGAAAAAACAAAAGATGCAAGCAGCTTATGATCAAGCAGAAATTGATCGCTTGACTAAGGCGCTTGAATCTGAAGAAAGAGTACTTGAGCAAGAGACCGCTAAAATAGAAGAACTCAAATCTCCGCTGAGAGGCGATGAAAAGTTTGAGCGCTATGAAGAATATTTGGACGAAGGAATTGATTTAGCTGCCTTAACGAAAAATGAGATGGCAATCTTACGTAAAGACTTGCAAATTATTTTCCAGGACCCTTATTCTTCACTAGATCCAAGGTTAACAGTTGGTGATATTATTGGAGAAGGCTTATTAATTCATAAGTTTTTTACAAGCAAAAGAGAACCTGGTTACCAGAAGTATATTCTGGATATTATGAAAGAGTGTGGTCTTGAAGCGGAACATATTCATCGTTATCCACACCAATTCTCTGGAGGACAAAGACAGCGTATTGGAATTGCCCGTGCACTTGCAGTCCAACCAAAGTTTATTGTTTGTGATGAGGCTGTATCGGCACTGGATGTATCGATTCAATCGCAAATCATTAACTTGCTACTTGATTTAGCAGAAAAAGATAACTTAACTTATTTATTTATTACGCATGACTTAGGTGTAGTTCGTTTTATTTCTGATCGAATTGGTGTTATGTACTTTGGTCATTTAGTTGAATTAGGACCAGCAGAGGAAGTCTTTAATAATCCCGTGCACCCTTACACTAAGCAACTAATTAATGCGATTCCATCAATGGAAGTGAGTGATGAACCAATTTGGGATGTGGCTGAAGAGTTCGAAGACTTTGAATTCCAGTATGCTCAAGAAGGGGAACAAGACCCGGATTGGATTGAAGTAGGACCTGACCACTTTGTAGCTACTACACTAAGAAATCGAGAAGAATACTATAGAAAAAGAGAGGAGCAGTCACATGAGTTTACTAGAAGTGAATAATTTGCATACGTATTTTGATACCCGGCGTGGACCAGTGAAAGCAGTAAATGGTGTGACGTTCTCTTTAGAAGAGGGAAGGACTCTGGGGATTGTTGGTGAGAGTGGAAGTGGTAAGAGTCAAACAGCCATGTCCATTTTGCAATTATTTCAAAAAAATCAACAAATCGTAGAGGGAGAAATATTCTTTGAGGGTGAAGAGATCTCAGCTTTTACAAAGAAAGAAATGTTGAAAATCCGAGGGAATGAAATTTCAATGATCTTCCAGGAGCCAATGACCAGTTTAAACCCTGTGTTTACAGTCAAATGGCAATTAATGGAAGCTTTACAGTTACATGAAAAACTTGATAACAAAGCTGCAGAAAAAAGAGCTTATGAATTACTTGAAGCAGTAAAAATTCCAAATGCTGATCGAGTCATTAAACAGTATCCACATCAATTATCAGGTGGTATGAGTCAGCGTGTAATGATTGCGATGGCTTTGG
>CAYROB010000242.1:445-2089 GCA_964425775.1 uncultured Carnobacteriaceae bacterium | reverse complement strand
TTTGCCCGAGGTTTTCTTATTTTAAAGAAAGGAATGACAGAATGATTGTAATTAAAGATTTACACAAGGAATTTATAGCCCAAAACCAGACTGTTTCAGCTGTCAAAAACATTTCACTTACTGTTGAAGAGGGAGATATATTTGGAATTATCGGTCTAAGTGGTGCCGGGAAATCGACACTCTTACGCTCGATTAATCGCTTAGAAGAGCCAACGAGTGGTGAAATATACATAGATGGCGAAGAAATCACAAGGGCTTCAGACAGTGAACTGCGGGAAATGCGTAAGAAAATCGGAATGATTTTCCAACATTTCCACCTGTTGAACATGAAAACAGTGGAGGAAAACATAGCTTTTCCACTTGAAATTTCTAATATTCCGAATAAAGAGGCACGAATTACAGAACTTCTTAAGCTTGTTGATTTAGAAGATAAAAGACACAGCTATCCGTCCCAACTTAGTGGAGGACAAAAGCAGCGGGTAGGAATTGCTAGAGCTTTAGCAAATAATCCTTCAGTGCTCTTATGTGATGAGGCTACATCGGCACTAGATCCACAAACAACTCAATCGATTTTGGCACTGTTGAAAAAAATCAATCGAGAATTAGGTGTAACGATTGTTGTCATCACGCACGAAATGGAAGTGATCAAGCAGGTTTGTAACAAAGTAGCGGTCATGGACCAAGGCGCTGTCATTGAACAGGGAACGCTAACAGACATTTTCGCAAATTCCCAACATCCGATTACAACTGAATTTGTCACCAGTGTTTCACGTGATTTACCTGACTTTTTACTCGATGCCAATCCTAGCAATTTATTGATGCGTATTAGTTACCAATCTGAAAAAGTAGGGAAGCCTCTGCTTTCAACAGCGATTCGGAAATTTGAGATTGATGCCAATATTTTACTGGGAAGCATTGACAGCTTAGATGATAGTTTAATTGGAAATCTAGTAGTTGAGTTTTCAGGAGAACCAGATAAAATTAGTGCAGCTATTCAGTATCTGGAAGCGGAAGATGTTAAATGTGAAAGGATTGAGCGTTAATGCAAGAAACAATTGATTTAATGATTCAATTATTGCCAACTGCAGTATTTGAGACATTGTATATGGTCTTTTTTTCAACAATGATTGCCGTCATAATTGGTGGACCTATCGGCGTTATTCTTATTATTTCAGAAAAAGATGGCATTCGTGAAAATATTCTACTTAGTCAAATTCTCTCAGCGATTGTAAATATCGGACGTTCGTTTCCGTTTTCAATTTTAATGGTTGCTATTATTCCACTCACCCGGTTAATCACGGGCACAAGTTTAGGAACAACTGCATCAATTGTCCCATTATCGGTTGCAGCGATTCCTTTTGTAGCAAGAGTAATAGAAAGTTCTTTAAGGGAGGTAGATAAAGGAATCATTGAAGCTTCTCAAGCTATGGGGGCAACAAGTTGGCAGATCATTTACAAAGTTCTTATCCCAGAAGCTTTACCAGGAATTGTTCTTGGGATCACACTGGCAATCATTAATTTGATCGGCTATAGCGCAATGGCTGGTTTAATTGGTGGTGGTGGTTTGGGGAAAATTGCGGATCAATATGGTTATAAAAGATATAATACACCGATTATGATCGCAACGATTATCTTATTAATTAT
>CAYROB010000242.1:0-435 GCA_964425775.1 uncultured Carnobacteriaceae bacterium | reverse complement strand
AGTTCAAATCATCCAGTGGATTGGGAATCGAATCGCTCAAAATCTAGATAAAAAATAAAAGGAGATGTTTTATAATGAAAAAGTATTTAAAATTAACTTCTATATTCAGTTTTTTAGCTATTCTATTGGTAGTTATTTCAGGTTGTAGTAATGATGATGCAGAAGCCGGGAAAATAAAAGTATCTGTTACCTCAGTTCCACATGCAGAAATTATGGAACATATAAAACCAGAGTTAGCAGAAAAAGGGGTCGAACTTGAGCTTGTAGTAGCGGATGACTATGACGTGCATAACCGTTCACTTGACGAGAAAGAAGTGGATGCAAACTACTTCCAGCATACGCCATTCTTAGAAGAACAAATTGCTGATTTTGATTATGACATTATCGAATTTGGAAAGATTCACTTGGAGCCACTTGGTGTTTATTCAGAAAAGT
>CAYROB010000241.1:0-2116 GCA_964425775.1 uncultured Carnobacteriaceae bacterium | reverse complement strand
CATCTTTTAATAAAGGGATAATTTCATTTCTAAAGCGATTGCGGGTAAAGTCCAGTTCTTGATTGGTTTCATCTTCGACAAAGGCAACGTGCTGTTCTTTTGCAAACTGATACAATTCTTCTTTTGAAAAGTGCAGCAATGGTCGGATCAAATGCCCGTTCCTGTTTTCTAAGGAAAATTGCTGGTGCAGTCGGATACCTAACAGCTGTTCCAGTGATGCACCCCTTGTTAAGCGCATAAGGACTGTTTCCACTTGATCATCTAAATGATGTCCGGTCATTAAATAGTCAATGCCTTGCTTCTGCATAATGTCTTTGAAAAAATCATAGCGCATAAGCCGCGCCGCTTCTTCAATCCCTGTTTCTGGTTGTTCGGCTTGCGGCCAGTGATACACATAAAAAGGAATACCTGCCTGTTCGGCCAATTCTTGCACAAATTTTTCTTCTTGAGCGGATTCAGGGCGCAACTGATGATTGACGTGTGCTATCGTGACTTGAGGTCTTTCGGCCTGTGGGATATGTTGCATGAGGTTGAACAAGACCATCGAGTCGACGCCGCCGGAAACGGCTAACAACACTTGCTTGTTCGGATCGAGTAATTCTTGCTCTGCGAGTAGTTGCTGGAATTGTTTAATCATTTTTTCACCAACCTAACTAAAAAAAATAAGGCAGGAACTCCTGCCTTAATCACATCATTATTTAAACCGGAATCTGCGGGTAATTTATCTACGTCCGCCGCGTCCGCCGCGCTTATTTTCTGTGTTTTTCTTAATCGAAGATAGACGAGATTCACTATCTTTTAAGAAATCGCTCATGAGAGAGTCAAAGTCACTTCCGCCACTCTGTCTTTTTGGTCTAAACGGTTTGCTTGGTCCTCGACTTGGAGCCGGTGTCTGATTACCTCTTGAGAAATCCTTCTTTGCTTCGGGTCTTGCTGAAGATTTTTTCTCTGCAGCTTCTTTTTCGCGGTCACGCATTGATAATGCGATCTTTCCATCATCATCAATCGAAAGAATTTCTACTGTAATGATTTGTCCTACCTTTAGTTCTTCATTAATATCCTCGACAAACTTGTCTGAGACCTCACTAATATGAACTAATCCTGTCTTGTTATCTCCTAAATCAACGAATGCACCAAACTTTGCTAAACCTGTGATCTTACCTTCTACCTTATTGCCAACTTCAAGTGACATTAAATTATTTCTCCTCCTGTAAATTTGAACATATTATACCACGTTTCTGTGAAATATGTTAGACTTTTATGAAATTTCTTTAAAAAATTGTTGTTTTCTTCGTTTTCATTCGTCTTCTGCCTCTTCTTGGGCCTCTTTTTGCGCTTCTTCTAGTTCGGGTATATTAATTAATATCTCATTTTCTTTCGCTAAATTTAGCTCTTTACGTGCTAATTTCGCAATATACTCTTCATCTTCTAGTAAAGAGACCTGATATTCGAGTTCTTTTTTCGCTGTTTCTGTTTTTTCGAGTTCTTTTGCCAGTTCAACTGCTTGTTCTTGATAATCTCCAGCTGCCTGATTATTCCGTAAGACTGGTAAACTTGTCAGGCCAATCAAAAATAACCCACCAATGACAATAGCCGTTGCACGTCGTCGTACAACTTTTCTTCTTTTAGAGAGTCGAATGTTCTGGAGTGTGTTGTTCTTTGGATACGCATGTAGTGCTGTTACTTTTTTATCTTTCACAACGATCAATCCCCATTTTTTCTTTAATACTGTCATTATAGCAAGATTCTTGACCGTTTGAAACTGTTTTCACGAAAAAGTTTACTTATTCTTCAATAAATTCTTCTGAAACAACTGTATACATTCCATCCGCTTCTTTTTTCTTCGTTGTATCGCGTAAATCTTCGACTTTCACAGTCAATAATTTGTTTCCAAAAACGAGCTCAATCTCGTCCCCTATCTCAACACGTGTGGATGATTTCGCTGGGCGATCATTAATTTTCACTCGCTCTTGATCCGCGATCTCTTTTGCAACCGAACGCCTTTTAATAATTCGTGACACTTTTAAGTATTTATCTAAACGCATCTTATCTTCCCTCTCTTTTTTCTTGTTCCTTGATTTTTTGCCAAAGCGCATCAACCGCTTCTGATGTATCT
>CAYROB010000240.1:0-2119 GCA_964425775.1 uncultured Carnobacteriaceae bacterium | reverse complement strand
GCTGGGGATGAGTTATACGGGCCTAAGAAAACCCTTGAAGGAAAAGGACAATTTTTACACGCACGTCGTCTAGGATTTATTCACCCACGAACCAAAGAAAAAATGGAGTTTGAGGCTGAATTACCAGCAGTTTTTGAGGAGCAATTAGATTTCTTGAGAGCCCGAAAAATGAATCAGTAAGAATTTTTGAAAATTCCTTTACATTCAGTTTTAAACATGCTAGAATTAATTGTCGAATGGGTTAAACCATTCAATCATGCAATATTCCGCTGGGACGTATGCGCCTATGAATTTTGTGCGAGAGGAGATGCAAAATAATGAATCCATTAATTGAAGAAATTACAAAAGAACAATTACGTGATGACCTTCCAGATTTCCGTGCAGGAGACAGTGTTACTGTACACGCGCGAATCGTTGAAGGAGACCGTGAGCGTATTCAGCTTTTCGAAGGCGTTGTAATTAAAAAACGTGGAAAAGGAATTAGCGCGAGCTATACAGTTCGTAAGATTTCTAACGGTGTTGGAGTAGAGCGTACATTCCCTCTACATACACCACGAGTTGCAAAGATAGATGTTACTCGTCGCGGTAAAGTACGTCGTGCAAAATTATACTACTTACGCGAACGTCAAGGACGATCAGCTCGAATTGCAGAGCGTCGTTAAGAAAAATATTAAGAAAGCTCTTGCTGAAAAGCAAGGGCTTTTTATTTTACTAAAATTATCAAGTAATATTTTTCATTTCGCCAGTATTTTCGATATACTAAGTGTATACTAAAAATTGGAGGCAGAAGATGAGTATTTTAACAGAGCGTTTTCTACAAGAAGCAGAAAGTAGACAAATTAAATTTAACACCAAACAAGTTGAGCGAACAATGAAGGATAAGGAAGGAAATGAGATTCCACATAAACAACTTATTCTTCAAACAGCCCTACAAGTTTCAGAGGATAAGGTTGTCCCTTGCTCAGTGATTATCCATGATACAGACAAAATGGACCATGTAAACTATCAAATAACTTATAGCCGTGTTGGTTTAGTAACAGACCGTTTACAATTACCAGCTATTTTAGAGAAGTTAAATGAGCTTAATAGTGTTGAAACAGGATACTATCATTTTATAGTTAGTCCAGATGGTGAGCTACAAATGCGTAACTTAGGAATCTTAGGTGCTGATCCTGTTGCCACATTGACTGTATTTATGCATGGTGGTCGGATTCTACGTGCAATTATGCCAAAGCTTGAGGAAATAGAAGGTCTAGATTTATCAACAAGACTAGATTAATTAAATAGACAAATAAGGACTTATGCTAGTGATAGAGAATAATCTATTGGTTGCATAAGTTCTTTTATTTTAGAGTGGAGTTGGGGATTAATATGGGAGCAACTGGAATAAGGCGCTGTGAATGGATTCTAGGGAAGCCGGATTATTATGTTGAATATCATGATCGAATTTGGGGGAAACCAGTGGATGATGACCAGGAGTTGTTTAAATGGCTTTCACTTGAAATCTTTCATATAGGCTTGTCTTGGCAATTAGTCTTATCCAAGTATGATTATTTCATGGCGGCATTTGATCAATTTGATTATGAGCGAGTAGCAAAGTATGATGAATTGAAGATTGATGAACTCATGGCGAATGACAAGATTATTCGCCATCGTAAAAAAATCGAAGCCGTGATTCATAACGCTAAACAAGTCCAAGAAATCCAAAAAGAGTACGGTAGTTTTTCAACCTATATTTGGAGTTTTACGGATGGAAAACAAGTAATAAAGCAAGTGGATAAAAACATCACCAGGAGTGACTTGAGTGATCACATAGCCAAAGATTTGAAAGCACGTGGCTTCAAATTCATTGGTTCAGTAACGATTTACTCTTATTTGCAAGCAATTGGTGTGATTAATGATCATGATTTAGCGTGCGAATTTCGATAAATAAAGGAAGGTGAAGCAGATGGGAAATAGTGTAATGATGCAGGCATTTGAATGGCATCTAAAAGATGATGGAAATTATTATAAGGAATTAAAGAAGAAGGCTAAAGATTTAAAAACAAGTGGGATTGATGCGCTCTGGTTGCCTCCTTTTTTTAAAGCAACAGGAACAAATGATGTGGGCTATGGTGTT
>CAYROB010000239.1:0-2133 GCA_964425775.1 uncultured Carnobacteriaceae bacterium | reverse complement strand
AAAGCAGCCACAACAACGGTTGGAAAGTATTTAACGAAGGATTCCTATGTTGTTTTTGAATCAACGGTTTATCCTGGTGTGACTGAAGAAATTTGTATTCCCATCTTGGAACAGGAATCAGGCTTGAAAGTAAACGAAGACTTCAAAGTTGGTTTCTCGCCTGAACGAATTAACCCCGGTGATAAAGTGAATCGCTTAGAAACAATTGTTAAAGTCGTTTCGGGCTCTGACGAAGAGGCGTTAGATCTGATCGCTAAGGTCTATGAAATTGTTGTTGATGCCGGAGTACATAAGGCGAGTTCGATCATTGTTGCGGAAGCGGCGAAGGTGATTGAGAATGCACAACGGGACATTAACATTGCCTTTATGAATGAGTTGTCCATGATTTTCAATCGGTTAGAGATTGATACACGCGAAGTGTTGGAAGCGGCTGGAACAAAATGGAATTTCTTACCATTCACACCCGGCTTGGTTGGTGGGCACTGTATTGGAGTGGACCCTTATTATTTAACATACAAGGCTGAACAGACGGGCTACCATCCACAAGTAATTTTAGCTGGACGCCGAATCAATGATAATATGGGCCATTATGTGGTTGAGAATATTATCAAAAATATGATTGCGGCCAACATTTCCATTAAAGGGGCGAAGGTGGGGATCATTGGCTTTACCTTCAAGGAAAATACACCGGATACGCGCAATACACGTGTAATTGATATTTATAAGGAATTACAAGAGTATAAAATTGATGCAGTGATCACTGATGATGTAGCGGATGCCGAAGAAGCTTATGAGGAGTACGGTCTTGAATTTATTTCAATGGACGAAATGCGCGACTTAGATGTGGTAATTGTAGCTGTAGCCCATGATGCGAATAAGGAGCTAACGACCGCCGACTTCAATAAATTATACAATAATAAGCCAAATCAACAAAAAGTATTTATCGACGTAAAATCTTTGTATGATCGCACGGATTTTGCGGCTGAGGATTATATTTACTGGAGTCTTTAAAGAAGGAGGAAATTATGGGATACGCAGACATTGAATTTGAAGCAGATAGTGTGTTTTTAGTGACGGGCGGCGCTGGTTTTATTGGCTCTAACTTGTGTGAAGCCTTGTTGAATAAAGGTTATGAGGTGCGTTGTCTAGATGATTTATCCAATGGACATCAGCACAATATCGATTCGTTTATCGAACACCCGAAATATCGCTTTATTAAAGGAGATATTCGCGAGTTGGACACCTGTATGCAAGCGACTGAAGGGGTGGATTATGTCTTGCATCAAGCAGCTTGGGGAAGTGTACCAAGAAGTATTGAAATGCCACTTTGGTATGAAGAAACGAACATTAAAGGTACGCTCAATATGCTGGAAGCTTCCCGACAAAATGGTGTCAAAAAATTTGTCTACGCTTCGAGTTCTTCCGTTTATGGTGACGAGCCGAATTTACCCAAAAAAGAAGGACGTGAAGGGAATGTACTATCACCTTATGCGCTAACAAAAAAAGTAAATGAGGAGTATGCCAAACTCTATACGGATTTATACGGCTTAGATACCTATGGTTTGCGTTATTTTAACGTTTTTGGACGCAGACAAGATCCAGAAGGGGCCTATGCCGCAGTTGTACCAAAGTTTCTTAAGCAATTGCTAGCGGATGAAAGACCGACAATTAATGGCGACGGGAAACATAGTCGTGACTTTACGTACATTGAAAATGTGATTGAAGCCAATTTAAAAGCAGTAAAAGCTTCTTCAGATGCAGCGGGCGAAGCATTTAATATTGCTTATGGAGGCCGTGAGTACCTTATAGATGTTTACCATGCCTTAACTGAAGCCTTAGGAAAAGACATCGAACCAATCTTTGGTCCGGAGCGAGCAGGCGATATTAAGCATAGTAATGCCGACATTAGTAAAGCCCAAGAAATGCTGGGCTACGCACCAGCTTATAGTTTTGAAGAAGGAATTCAAGAGGCGATCACGTGGTATCAAGAAAACCTATCTGTTTAAAAGAGAGCAAAATAGCTTGGCGGTGCTCTTACTCAGACTAGACGAACGCGAAAAAAATAAAAAAATGGCGAATTTTGTTTGACAATTTCTAAACAATATTGTATTATATATATTGCGTCAAAAAATG
>CAYROB010000238.1:0-2143 GCA_964425775.1 uncultured Carnobacteriaceae bacterium | reverse complement strand
AAATGTACAAGTCTCGCTGGCAAATTGAACTCTTTTTCAAGCACATCAAACAGCAAATGATTGCTGCGGATATGATTCCGGTAATTGCACATCCAGAAAGACAGCGAGCATTTATTGAAGATCCAAAATTATTACCTAGTTTGATAGAGATGGGTTGTCTCTCGCAAATTACTGCGACTTCGATTATTGGTGGCTATGACGAAAGAGTTACCGCAGCAGCTTACCAAATGATGGAAGATAATCTTATTCATACAATCGCATCAGATGCGCATGATACAGTAGAGCGTCCACTTAATTTACAAAGTGCTTTGAAAGTTTTAGAACAAGACTTTGGTTCAGCGTACAAAGATTACCTAGTAAATAATGCGCGAAAAATATTTCAAAGCCAAACAATTAAACTTTTTTGCAGGTTAGAAAAATTAAATGTTAAATGGAAGGGAGTGTATGAACAACGAGGATTTGTTCATACTGTGACAAATATGTTTAAAGAAAAAGAAATACTCGAAGTATTAGTCGATTTATTAAAAATTAATAGCCCAACAGGTTATACTAAAAATGTGATTGATTTTTTAGCAGAAAAAATCGAAACGATTGGCTACAAGACGGAGCGAACGCCTAAAGGGAATCTAATGGTCGCAATTGAAGGAAAAGACCAGAGTCAAACACGTGGATTAAGTGCCCATGTGGATACGCTAGGGTTAATGGTGCGTTCAATTAATAGTGATGGCACACTTGCCCTAACAAAATTAGGCGGACCATTAACACCAACGTTAGATGGTGAATACTGTGAAATCATTACGCGCAATGGCAAAGTGTACACAGGAACAATTTTATCGAGCTCTTCATCGATCCATGTATATAAAGATGCCTCAACTAAAGAGCGAGATATTGATAATCTTGTTGTGCGCTTAGATGAACGAGTGGAAAATAAAGAAGATGTGCAAAATTTAGGTGTTTTAAATGGTGATATCATTGCTTATGATCCTAAAATTCAAGTTACAGAGTCGGGTTTTGTGAAGTCGCGCTTTTTAGATGACAAAGCTTCTGTTGCTCTTCTAGTCGGAATTTTAGAAATGATGAAAGAGGAAGCAATGACTCCGGCTACCAATTTAAAGTTCATCTTCTCGACGTATGAAGAAGTTGGACATGGTGCAGCTTGGATTCCAGAAGATATTACAGAATTTTTAGCAATTGACATGGGAGCAATCGGCTCGGATTTAGACTGTACAGAGTTTGATGTGTCGATTTGCGCGAAAGATTCGTCCGGTCCTTATGATTATGAGCTGACTAGTTCATTAATTGAATTAGCAAGAGAAAAAGATTTAAATTTTGCGGTCGACATATATCCAATGTATGGAAGTGATGCGTCAGCTGCTTTACGTGGAGGCGCGAATATTAAAGCGGCCTTAATTGGACCTGGAGTAGCAAATAGTCATGGAATGGAACGAACACATATTGAAGCATTGGAAAATAGCTTTAAATTAATCACGGCTTATATTCAAAAGTAATTTGTTTGTTGAGGAAGCAACAATTATTAGGTAATTTCTTATCTACTAATTTTGCTTCTTTCTTTTTAATAAATTCCCGATCAGAAAGGGGCGTCATATGAACAAGCTTATCCAGTTAAGAGAGAATGCTTTTAACCACATAGAAAACCATCTGTTTCCATTAATTTATTTGGAAGAATTTGAGGTAAGAAAAAAACTTGTAACCATGAAGAGATAATTGTGGATCAACTAGAAATAATTTTTCAACTGCAGCGACAAATAAAGATAAACACACAAGATATGATGGACTTATTAACTTTTTTAGGAACAAATGACTACGTAGATTCGTATGTTATGACAATTTTTAGAAAGAATCAATGGTTATTTAAAAAGAGAGAATTTGGGGAGCAAATAAAAAAGATAGTGAAGGATGAGGAAGTAGCGGATTCGACAATACATACCCTTTTAGATAGTTGTATAGAATGTCAAATAGATTGGTTTAGTGTAGAAATGCTGCACCAATTGTTGAAAAAAGATAAGCTTAGTCTTGATACTTTTTCAATGATGCTAGACTACATTTATCATTTTAAAAAGGCAGGCTTTAAAGAAAATATAACAATATTGATAAAACAGCCTCTGAAATTAGAGGTATGAAT
>CAYROB010000237.1:0-2145 GCA_964425775.1 uncultured Carnobacteriaceae bacterium | reverse complement strand
ATCCTTTTCTATCCGTCAAAAAAACCCAACAATCGCTAAAGACTTGTTGGGTTTAACTTATTTATTAATTTCTTCTCTTGCGTTGTTCTCTTTTACGAGCTTCTTCAGACTTTTTCTTACGTCTTTCACTTGGTTTCTCGTAGTACTCTTTTTCTCGTGCTGTTCTTAGTGTACCGGTTTTCGATACAGAACGTTTAAATCGACGAAGAGCATCCTCAAGATTTTCACCATCTCTGATTTCTGTTCTAGTCAACGTTCTCCCCTCCCCTCGGCAGTTCAGGGCATTCCATTATTTTGCTTTTATACATAACTGGTCTTCCCTTGCTTCTAAAAGCAGCTAGTGCTCTTGAATTTTATGATTTCTATTAAATGAAATTCACTTAACAGTATAAACATTATAACAAAATATACGATAAGGTCAATTAACTTTTTCACAAAAGATCATTATCTTTTGCGTTTGAAGCAACTACTTAATTTTTAGCGGACTTCTCAGCTAAACAATCCTCACAGAGACCAAGCAACTCAAATCGATGAGAACTTAATTCAAACTCCTTAATCTCGTCCTTATAAAAAGACAACGGACAAATTGACAATTCTTTTGAGAATCCACAATTTGTACAAATAAAATGATGATGATGTTCTTCTACTCCACAATTGGAACGAAAAACTTTTTCACCTTGCAATTCCGTTTCCTCTAAAATACCTAAAACGGAAAAAGAATGTAAGTTTCTATAAATTGTATCTGGACTAATGCCGGGATAATCTTCTTCTACCAATTCTTTCACTTCTTTTGCAGACATATAGCGATCTTCCTCGTACATTAACTCTATCATCCGAACTCTTCGTTCAGTTATTTTTAAATCGCTACCCTCTAATAATTTAATTGCATCTTTAAATAACGGCATTAGACCCTCTCCTTTGTCAAAAACGTTCAAGTACATGCCAATACCAATTTCTCTTAGTCGTGACGTGGACTATCTCTTACAATATCAATTGCTTTCGTCACTTCTTTTATTATATCAGCATCGGATTGGTTCGTCATCAGATTTGCTCTACCAAATAGTTCTCCTTTATCAGTAACGACATATTTTGACGGTACTGCATTTAAGGCTAAAGCAATCACATCTAATTTACAGCGATCACAAGTACAAAAATCTTGGTCACCTCTCATTAGACGATTCGTTACGTCAGTAACTTTATCTTCCATAATGTTATGTAGCTTCATTTATACCCCCCCCTGTTGTGTCCACTTAAATACTCTCTACTATCTACTCGCTCTTATAACCATGTCTATTATATCACTACTTTAAGACAAAATCTCTAGATTCCTCTGATATTATTTTCCTTCTGTATTTTAATTCTTTCTCTTTTTCATATATAATTACAAAATGAACAGATAATTGTTAAGAAGGGACTATCAAATGTCAAAAAATGGGAAAATTGTAGCCTACGTCGTATCCGATTCAATTGGTCAATCAGCTGTTAACTTTGTGCGAGCCGCCTTGTCGAAATTTAAGGACATGGACTATAAAATTAAGGACTATACATTTATTTCTGACGCTTCGGAAATAACAAAAGTAATCGATGATTTAAAGTATGAAGAAAGTGAACCTTTAGTTTTTAATGCGTTAATCAATAGTAAAATATCTGATGTTTTCGAAGAAAAACTGGAAGAAAATGATATCAAATACTTTGATATGCTAGCACCTGTTGTGAGTCGTGTAGCCAGCTTTACTGGTTTAGAGTTAGATGCTGATTGCAACAGTCTCCAATTAGGATTAGATGATCATTATTTCCACCGTATCGACGCACTTGAATTTGCCGTTGCACATGATGATGGGAAAGAGCCGAAAGGATTTTTAGAAGCTGATATCGTTGTGCTTGGCATTTCACGTACATCTAAAACACCATTAAGTATCTATCTAGCGAATAATAATTATAAAGTAGCTAACTTACCTTTACTGCCTGAATCAGAATTGCCCAATGAAATATGGGAGGTTGACCCAAGACGTATCTTTGGTTTGACCAATGATATCAAAGTATTAAGTGAAATTCGTAAGGAACGAATGATTGCTTACGGTATGAATCCAGAGACTGTTTATTCTGATAAAGAGCGAATTGAAGAAGAAATTGATTATGCACTTA
>CAYROB010000236.1:0-2155 GCA_964425775.1 uncultured Carnobacteriaceae bacterium | reverse complement strand
ACTCTAAGCCATATAATAAAACAATTTTCACTGTCATTAAAGATGAGAAATTATTAGATGAAGCAGTGGGTGTTGTGAAAGAAGTGGTGCAAGATATTTACGAACCAGGTGTTGGGATGATGTTCACTCTACCACTTGGCAATGTGTACGGAATGGATCGCAAGAAAAATTAAATAAAAATATAAAGGCATGTAGGGTTTCATTCTCTACATGTTTTTTGGATATTTATGGAGACTAAGCTGGTCAAGGTGGTATACTAGGGTAGAAAGGAGGGAATGGGATGTCTTTAAGTGAATGTACTTTAGATAGAGAGTTTGACATCTTGGGCACGTGGTATCGGGACGGAGAAACTCTAGAAGAGGGGGTTAAAGGAAAACTACATTATGGTAGCTCCTCTATTGTTTTAGACCTTTATGATTCATTTTCGGAAGGAATGAAAGAGTTCGCCTGTATTTATGGCTATTCAACCCAAGGAAAACTTTTGATTCTTCATCACTGTTTGCCGGTAAGTGAAGATGCAAGTTCCCTTGGATTTGCGGTTGAATCTTATTTAGTGGACACCTTTTATCTACTGGATGTCAAAGGGGAAATACCGATAGAAGCTCCTTTTTCAGAAGTAAAGAGTCTTCAATTCTCACTGAATCATCTGCATCGTTGGATCAATACGCGTTTCACCACATTAGCATTTGATTTAGAGCGCTCTGAGCAACAACATTATCCTGTTCCAGCTCAAGGGATTACCATTTCTGTGGGGGTGGCTCATCGTCGAAAAAGAAAGAAAACAACAATTGTTTTAGAAGAAAGCTATTTTTTAGAGATTACGACTGAAAATACTGAGGCCAAAAGTTTTGATTCTTTTTTCAATGATGCCGCGCTAGTTAAAAAGTTGCTTGAGTTTTTAAGTAGTTCACCGCTTGAGTTTGATTATGTTGAGTTCGTGTTCACTCAGGGAAAGGGTCGGTATTTCTTTAAGCAAACCGAAAAGCAGATGACTCATCAACCTAAAAACATACTTACCTTGGATCAAATTGACAATGAATTCGCAGGGATGCTTGATCAATGGTTTTTAAAAGAAGATGAGTTTGATTTAATGATTGATAATTATTTGAATGATTTGTATCTTGATTATTATATTGAAACAAAACTTGTCAATTCAATTCGAAACTTGGAAATATACTATCGAAATTTTGTGCGCGATCCACATTACATTGAAGAAAGAAAAGAAGCACTTAAAGCCGACCAAAAATTATTGCTAGAATTCGTTGAACACAAAGTATCTGAAAAGCATAAACAGCATTTCATTCGTAATATATTGTATATCGGTGAGGAATCCCTACGCGTAAAGTTGAATGATTTAATTCGAAATTTACCGGAGGCTTTATTCACAGCTTGCATCAAGCAAGAGGATAAAAGTCCTTCGAATTCAAGAAGCAGCTTTATTAATAAACTAATGGAAACACGTAATTTTTATACGCATGGGGATGAAGCGGAAAAATACCCTGATCGGTTGATAGGCCAAAAAGATTATCTGCTTTTTAATGAGAAGTTGAAGTTGTTTCAACGCTATTATATATACAAAGAGCTTGGTTTGAGTGAAGAGTTAATATTAGCTATTCTTTTACCTGAAGCGGGTCAGCTCGAAGAGAATTGAATGAAAGGAGTTATTTCGTATGAGAAATAATCGAGAAAGGTTATTTTTGGTTTATGAAACAATAATTATTATCTTAGCAATTGTTGCTGTTTCGCTGACTATATTAGACTTCAACAATCAAATTAGCATGGAACCGGGCACTTCCTTTTATTGGATCGACTTAGGAATCTTAATTATTTTTGCGGTTGATTATTTTGTGCGTCTTTTCGCCTCTAAAAATAAAAAAGAATTTGTGAAAGAGAATGTGTTTGGGTTGATCGCTATTATTCCCTTTAACTCCTTGTTTCGTATCTTCAGAGCATTCCGTTTATTCAAGCTTTTTCGAATTACGAAATTGGGACGTGCTGCTAAAATCTTCAGAATGGGGCGTCTAGTCAAAGGCTTTGCTCTTTTAGGTAAAATCAAAAGAAGGTTAAATGTCTTTATTCATACCAATGGCTTGATTTATGCCTTCTATGACCTCTAGAAAGAGTACCCCTTCTGTATGGATACAGTAGGGGGTGA
>CAYROB010000235.1:0-2158 GCA_964425775.1 uncultured Carnobacteriaceae bacterium | reverse complement strand
TAATGGAGGTGTACTCATGACCAAAGGAATCTTAGGAAAAAAAGTCGGCATGACACAAATCTTTGACGAAACAGGCCTTTTAGTACCTGTAACAGTCTTGGAAGTTCAACCAAACGTTGTACTGCAAGTTAAAACTGAAAAAACAGATGGTTATAACTCAGTTCAAATAGGAGTTGATGACAAACGAGCAATCTTGTCAAATCAAGCCGAGCAAGGTCATGTTAAAAAAGCTAATACCGCTCCTAAGCGCTTCGTAAAAGAAATTCGCGATGCAGAGCTTGGAGAGGTAGAAGTTGGAAGTGAATTAACTGTAGAGTTATTTGAAGCAGGAGAATTAGTAGATGTTACAGGTGTTTCTAAAGGGAAAGGTTTCCAAGGAAACATTAAACGCCATAACCAATCTCGTGGACCAGAATCACACGGTTCAAGATACCATCGAGGAGTTGGGGCAATGAGTGCGGCAGCTACACCAGGGCGCGTACGTAAAGGAAAGAAATTACCAGGACAAATGGGTGGACAGCAAGTGACTATCCAAAACTTGGAAATCGCTCGAGTAGATGCAGAACGAAATGTATTATTAGTAAAAGGTAATGTACCTGGAGCTAAGAAATCATTTGTAGAAATTAAATCAGCAGTAAAGGCTGATAATTAAAAAGAAAGGGGGATTTGACACATGCCAACATTAGAATTATTAAAGCAAGATGGAACTTCAGCTGGCGATATTGTATTAAATGAAGACATATTCGGTATTGAGCCGAATGAAAGTGTAGTTTTTGATGCAATTATTGCTCAACAAGCAACGAAAAGACAGGGAACACATGCTGTTAAGGGAAGAAGTGAAGTACGTGGTGGAGGTAAGAAACCATGGCGTCAAAAAGGTACAGGTCGTGCCCGAGCAGGATCTTCACGTTCACCAATATGGCGTGGTGGAGGAGTGGTTCACGGACCAATCTCTCGATCATACGGTCATAAGTTACCTAGAAAAGCACGTCGTCTAGCAATCAAATCTGTCCTTTCTCAAAAGGTACTAGATGAAGAGGTTGTTGTAGTTGACTCATTAGTGCTAGATGCACCAAAAACAAAAGACTTCAAAGCTATTTTGAATAATTTAGAAGTAGATAAAAAGGTATTGGTTGTATTAGAAAATACAAACGAAAATATCTTTAAATCAGCAAGAAACATCGCTAATGTGAAAGTTGTTCCTTCGAGCTACTTATCAGTATTAGATGTTGTATCTTATGACTACTTATTAATGACTCAAACTGCTTTAGAAGAAGTAGAGGGGGCTCTTCAATAATGGATGCACGCGATATCATTATTCGTCCAGTAATTACAGAACAAGCAATTAATGCAATGGATGAGAAGAAATATACATTCATCGTTCACAAACAAGCGAACAAAACACATGTTAAACATGCTATCCAAGAAATATTTGGTGTTGATGTAAAAAAAGTTAACATCATGAACACTGCTCGTAAACCTAAATCTATGGGAATGGGCCGTTATCCAGGATACTCACAAAGCTTGAAAAAAGCGATTGTTACATTAAGAGAATCATCACCAGAAATCGACATTTTTAGTGATGGTACTGAAGAAGAATAATATATAAATCAAATAGATCTTAATAAAAGAAACGCATTTCATAAATTTTAAGGAGGGAAAGAAGTGGCTATTAAAAATTATAAGCCTACATCAGGTGGACGTCGTCACATGACTAGTTTAGATTTTTCTGATATCACAACAAGTACACCTGAAAAGTCATTACTCGTTAAGAATCCTAAGCGAGCAGGGCGTAATCACCAAGGTAGAATCACGACCCGTCGAATTGGCGGAGGCCACAAGCACCAATACCGAATCGTTGACTTTAAACGTCAAAAAGATGGAGTAAGAGGTATTGTTAAAACGATTGAATATGATCCGAACCGTTCAGCAAACATTTCTTTGATTCATTATGAAGATGGTGTAAAAACTTATATTTTAGCACCTAAAGGAATTCAAGTTGGGCAAGACATTTATTCAGGAGAAGACGTAGATATTACAACAGGTAATGCATTGCCATTAGCAAACATACCTGTAGGTACACTTGTACACAATATCGAATTGAAACCTGGTAAAGGTGGACAATTAGTTCGCTCAGCTGGTGGATCTGCTCAAGTGC
>CAYROB010000234.1:0-2165 GCA_964425775.1 uncultured Carnobacteriaceae bacterium | reverse complement strand
TAGACAATCATTTTGTCGATATCGAAGGGATTTATACACATTTTGCTGATGCAACTGACACAGGACCGGATAACTTTACAGACAAGCAATTTATGCAGTTCCATAAAATTCTCGATCAATTTGCGGTCTACAATATCGACTTTGGCTTGACGCATGTGTGTAATACCGCCGCAACGATTAATTTCCCGGCCTATCATTTAGACATGGTGCGCGTGGGAATTGGCTTGTATGGCTTCAACCCTACTGCCAATGACGAAAAGCAACTAGCCTTGGCACCCATTCAACAATTGGACGCGGTAGTGACCCATGTCAAAGATTTACCAGCCGGTGAAAGTGTTGGCTATAACCGGACGTATTTTTCTGAAAAACCACTGCGCATTGCCACCATTGCGTTAGGCTATGCCGATGGGGTTCCCAGAGCATTGTCGAATAAGGCTGCCTTTACTTACAATGGCATCGAATTGCCAATTATTGGACTCATTTGCATGGATCAAATTATGCTGGATTGTTCCGCCGCTCCTACTCTTGCTGTGGGTAACTCTGTGAATTACTTTGGCGATCCAAATGAGGGCTATACTTCTATTGTCACACATGCCCAAACGGCTGATAGCTCCGAGTACGAATTACTTTGCCGGATTGGGAACCGGGTGGAGCGTGTCTATGAGTAAAAAACTCCCCCAGTCAGAAAAATCTGATTGAGGGAGTTCTTTTATTATTATCTTTATTTTAAAGGGTGCTTCTTAGTACATGCCGCCCATTCCGCCCATGCCACCTGTTGGATCCATTGCTGGCGCTTCTGGTTCTGGAATTTCAGCAACAGCTGCTTCAGTTGTTAATAATAAGGCTGAAACCGATGCTGCATTTTGTAAGGCTGAACGCGTAACTTTCGTTGGGTCAATAATTCCCGCTGAAATCATATCCACAAGTTTGCCCGTGACTGCATCAAAACCAATTCCAGGGTCACTGTTTTTCAGACGTTCAATAATCACACTTCCGTCGACTCCGGCGTTTTTTGCAATCTGACGAACTGGCTCTTCCAATGCACGTAAAATAATGTCGGCACCGGTCTTTTCGTCACCTTCTAAATCTAAAGCAGCAATCTTATCTAAGATGCTTAGGTAAGCTGTTCCACCACCGGCAACAATTCCTTCTTCAACTGCCGCACGTGATGCGTTCAATGCATCTTCAATACGTAATTTGCGTTCTTTGATTTCTGTTTCGGTTGCTGCACCAACAGCAATAACCGCAACTCCACCAGCTAATTTCGCAATTCGTTCTTGTAACTTCTCGCGGTCAAAGTCTGATGTCGTATCTTCTGTACGCTTGCGTAACATGTCCACACGGTCTTCAATTAGGCCTTTGTCGCCTGCACCCTCAACAATGACTGTTTCGTCTTGTGTAACCGTGACACGGCTGGCTGAACCTAGCTGGTCCACTGTTGTATCTTTTAATTCAAGTCCCAATTCTTCCGTAATCACTGTTCCACCAGTTAGAATCGCAATATCTTCAAGCATACCCTTACGACGATCACCAAATCCTGGAGCTTTAACTGCTGTAACATCAAGTGTTCCACGGATTTTATTTAAGACGAGTGTTGGCAATGCTTCGCCATCGACATCATCCGCAATAATTAACAACGGACGACTTTCTTGCATAATCCCTTCTAGTAAAGGCACAATATCTTGTACGTTAGAAATTTTCTGATCCGTAATTAAAATGTATGGCTTTTCTAAATCAGCTTCCATTTTCTCTGTGTCAGTCACCATATATTGTGATAAGTAGCCTCGGTCAAACTGCATTCCTTCAACAACTTCTAATGTTGTTTCAATACTCTGTGACTCTTCAATGGTAATAACGCCGTCACTACCGACTTTATCCATTGCTGATGCGATAATCTTACCAACATCTAAATCACCCGATGAAATAGCAGCAATTTGTTCAATCGCTTCGCTACTGTCTACAACCGTTGAAACATCTTTTAAGGCTGCGACTGCTGCGTCTGTTGCTTTTTCGATTCCGTGACGAATACCGACTGGGTTCGCACCTGCGACAACGTTCTTCATTCCTTCATTCACAATTGCTTGTGTTAAAACAGTTGCCGTTGTTGTCCCGTCTCCAGCAATATCATTTGTTTTGCTAGCTACTTCAACAACAAGTTGTGCACC
>CAYROB010000233.1:0-2220 GCA_964425775.1 uncultured Carnobacteriaceae bacterium | reverse complement strand
GGGTGGGGTAGATGATCGTTCATTTAACCAGTCAGCTTGGGAAGGTATGAATGCTTGGGTCGAAGAAAATGGTTATAGCGAAGATGCAATTCGTTACTACCAGTCTGAAGCTGAAAACGATTACGTTCCTCATTTAAACACAGCAACAGTTGACGGTTATGATGTTATTTATGGAATCGGATTCTTATTAGAAGATCCAGTTTCAACAATAGCAGAACAAAACCCAGACCGTATGTACGGAATTGTTGATGCGTATGTTGATGCACCAAACGTTGTTTCTCTTGGCTTCCGTGATAATGAAGGCGGATTCTTAGCTGGAATGGCAGCAGCCCTAACAACAAAAACAAACAAAGTTGGTTTTGTTGGAGGAATTGAAGGCGTTGTTATTGACCGCTTCCAAACAGGATTTACAGAAGGTGTTAAGTATGTTGATGACTCAATCGAAATTGATATTCAGTATGCAGACAGCTTTAATGATGCGGCAGTTGGACAACAAATTGCAAACGCAATGTTTTCAAACGGAGCCGACGTTATATACCATGCAGCTGGTGGTGTAGGTAACGGAGTATTCCAGGAAGCAAGAAACCGTATGGAAGATGGTTCAGACACAGAGCTATGGGTAATTGGTGTTGACCGTGACCAAGAAGCAGAAGGCGAGTGGTCAGGTGGTAACTTAACACTTTCATCAACAGTTAAAAAAGTAGGTAACGCAATTGCTTTATCAGCTGAAGAAGCAAAAGCTGGTAACTTCCAAGGTGGACAAAACGTATCTTACGGATTTGCTGAAGACGGAATTGATTTTCCAAAAGGACATATCGAAGATGACGCTTGGGAAAAAATCGAAGAAGCACGTCAAATGATTATTGACGGAGAAATCGAAGTTAAAGAATTTACCTATTCAGAAGGTGCATAAGACTTAGAATAAATAACTTATTAAATTCATTTTGAAGACGCTAGTCAAAAATGACTGGCGTCTTTTTAATAAGTGCTAGAATAAAAAATTAATATTAGGTAAGCATATAAAAGGAGGAATAAAATTGAGTACACCTGAAATTGTCGTTGAAATGCGAAACATTGTTAAGCAATTTGGAGATTTTAAAGCAAACGATAATATTAACTTAGAAGTTCGGAAAGGTGAAGTCCATGCACTCTTAGGTGAGAACGGTGCTGGGAAATCTACTCTAATGAACGTTTTAACGGGATTATTAGAACCAACAGAAGGTGAAATTCGAATTAATGGTGAAACAGTAATCATTGATTCGCCTGATAAAGCGGATGAACTAAATATCGGAATGGTTCACCAGCATTTTATGCTGATTGATAAATTTACGGTAGCTGAAAATATTATGCTTGGACATGAAGAGCACAATATGGGACTAATTGATTCAAAGACGACAGCAAATGCTGTTTTGGAATTATCTGAAAGATATGGTCTGAAAGTAGACCCTTATGCAAGAGTTCAAGATATTAGTGTTGGACAGCAACAGCGAGTGGAAATATTAAAAGCGTTATACGGTGGTGCAGATATCCTCATATTAGATGAGCCGACAGCGGTTCTTACACCGCAGGAAATTGACGAATTGATGAAGGTTATCCAGTCACTTGCCGCAGAAGGTAAAGCAATTATTATTATTACGCATAAATTAGATGAAATTAAAGCAGCAGCTGATCGCTGTACAGTAATCCGACGCGGTCGAGGAATTGGTACAGTTGATGTTGCTAACACTACACAACAGCAACTTGCAGACATGATGGTCGGTCGAGAAGTAAGTTTCTCAGTTGACAAAGAACCATCAGATCCAAAAGATGTTATCTTATCTGTCAAGAATCTTAATGTTAAAGATACTCGTGGATTACCAGCAGTAACTGACTTAAGTTTTGACGTCAGACAGGGTGAAATCCTTGGAATTGCCGGAGTTGATGGAAATGGACAATCTGAATTAATTCAAGCGATATCTGGCTTGAGTAAAGTTGAGTCTGGAAGTATTTATCTTGGCGACGTGGATGTTGCTAACGAAAAACCACGATTTATTACTGAGACTGGTTTAGGCCATATCCCAGAAGATCGCCAGAAACATGGCTTGATTCTAGAAATGTCTTTAGCTAACAACATTGCCTTACAAACGTATTATAAAGAACCATTAAGTAAAAATGGAATCTTAAATTATGATGCGATTAAAAAGAATGCATTGCGATTGATTGAAGAATTTGATGTGAAAC
>CAYROB010000232.1:0-2223 GCA_964425775.1 uncultured Carnobacteriaceae bacterium | reverse complement strand
TTTCCTGTAAATCTTTAAAGTTTTGTTTCATTTGTCGCATATGATAAACAAGTTCACTATACCCTGACAACTTCATTTTCTTTGCCATTTTAACAATTAAAGCCGCTGAGACGTGGGTTGCTTCAGCCAATGCTCGAATAGTTAAACTTTCATCAATATGATCTATTAAATATTCTAAAACATTCTGCTCTGTATGAGTTAAATGGTATTTTTCAAATATGTTTTTAAAATCCATTGTTTTCCACCTAAATTTCTATTTAAATTTTGTAAAGTATCTATTGAATCATCAGCTCAATTATATAACAAATGGATTTTTATTAATATTCTTTCGGTGTCTTCTTCCTTAAAAGGCAAAAAAATAGTTTTTCGAAATAATACCCTATAACCTAAAAAGAGCACAGCGGGGGAAAAATCTTGCTGTGCCGTCTTTAGGCATCCTTTTACTTCTTGCGAATGAGACCACCAGTATCTAAATCATACTTATGGTTTACATACTGTCCGTCTGCAAGTGTCATCTTAACTTCTAAAACAAATCGGCGGTTCTCAATATCCAACTCGTATTCATAGAGTGCAGTACCTTCCCCCGCTTCTTTTAATGCTTTTTCAACCAATGGTTCGATTTTATCTGTCGCTTCCTTCGTAATTCGATTTTCAGTTCCACGGTAGAATTCAATTTCAACTTCTAGTATATTTCCATTCTCTGAGTCAATTTTCAACTCATATTCTTGTTCGTCGTCATATCCCTCAACCTCGTAGATAAATCGTCCAGATTTTAACTCCAGCTCAACTTCTTTTACAACGGTGTCAGGATACTTATCCATATAAATAGCTAGTGCTTCGCTAGGTGTAATCTTTACTCTTTCGTATTTTTCCATTTGACATCACTTACCCTTTCTTTAGTTGTTCGAGAATTAACTAAAAAATAAGCAAATTCAATTACAAAAATACTCTTGTAAACTTTTCGCCTCTATTTCTTATATATACATTATACCAATATTTGTACATCCGACTCAAGTACTATCACTTAGTATCGTGAATTGCTAGACTAATTCGGACTCCATTGAACTACTTCTTGAAAACTACTCACATAGTGGTAGGTTGAAATTTCAACCAAAATAATGGCACTGGTATCAGCACAAATAAACTCATCTAAATAACTATGTTTATCAATTATCATTCGGGACCATTTTTTTCTCTCTTTGATGTCTTTCAGAATACGCGCTTCTCCGATTGCCGTAATCGCAACAATATCATTAATATCTTCTTGATTATCCGATCGGTTATCAATTAAAAGCGAAACATTCTCATCTTTTTCAATCATTCGATATTTCCGAGTATCAATTGGGGTTGAAAAAGCCAAAAAAGTGGCCTCTTCATTTGTTACGAAAGTAATTAAACTTGTGTATGATTCATTTTTGGCATTTGTTGCTAGTACTGCGAATGCTTCATTTTTTAATATCATTTTTATCGATTCGATTGCGGTTTGTCTCTTTTCTAAATCCTCAGTGTCTTCTCTTTGTACCTCTATATAATTAGGTTTAGCATATTTTTTAACCATACTTATTTCCCCCATTATTCAAACTTGAATAACAGATCTTCCCCCATCTACTCCCATGACCTGGCCTGTAATCCAACTGGAGTCTTCTGAGATTAAAAAAGCAGTTACTTTGGCGATATCATCCGCAGTACCAAGCTTTTTTAAAGCATGGACATTCGTCATGTTTTCAATAGCTTGTTCATTTCTTAAAATCTTCGAAGACATTGCGCTGCCTGAGATAATCGATGGAGCAATCGCATTAACTCGAACATTCGGTGCCAATTCTGCCGCTAGTGAGCGTGTCAATCCTTCTACTGCTCCTTTTGACATACTTAGTGATGCATGTAGCGAAAGTCCTTGTCGAACAGCAACACTTGAATAGAGTACGACTGATGCCTGTTCTTTCTTTTTTTTCAAAGCAGGTAATGCATGTCTTACTGCAAGTGCTGCTCCCAACGCATTCATTTTAAAATCTTTTAAAATGTCAACATCTTCTAGCCTTCGAATCGATTTTAAATTAATTGTTCCGACTGCGTAAATTAATCCAACAAGTTCTTCCCCTGCTTCTTGACTCACCTTTTCAAAAGAGGTTGAGTCCATAACATCTGCTACCGTATACGAAGCATCGAGTTCATCTCCTATTTTTTTTAATTTTTCTTCAATAGTTCCCACTAAATGAAGATCAT
>CAYROB010000231.1:1763-2242 GCA_964425775.1 uncultured Carnobacteriaceae bacterium | reverse complement strand
GAGTTTCGACCGAATTCTTAACATATGAAGGATAAACAATCGCTAAGCCTTCTCCATGTGGAATGTTACTAATTCCTCCAATAATTTCAGATAATGGATGAGGGCTATCAGCTCCAGCGTTCGACAGGGCATATCCTCCAAGTGTATCTGCCAATGCTAATTTTGTTCTATACTCAATGTTTGATGGATCATTAATTGTTTTAGGTAAATATTCAATGACTAGTTTCATTGCTTCAATTGAATCATTCTTACTATAGAAAGATCCTTGTCCATTTACATAACTTTCAAATGCATGGGCAAACGTATCGAATCCTGTTGCTGCAGTCATTCGAACCGGTAAAGTAACCATCAAACTCGGATCAATAATCGCTTCTTTAGAAAACAAATCCGGGTGATAGAATGTAATCTTTTCGTCCCCTTTTGACACAACGGCCGCCTGAGTTACATGAGAACCAGTTCCAGATGTTGTTGGTATAGAT
>CAYROB010000231.1:0-1753 GCA_964425775.1 uncultured Carnobacteriaceae bacterium | reverse complement strand
CCAATGGTAGGCTGTTTGCCTCAGCTGGATACATTTCTGTATGAGAATCAAACTTTTCAAAAATATCATCCCATGAAAAATCATTCTTTGTTTTAAAAGCAATTGCTTTAGCAGCGTCGATTGAACTACCACCACCTACAGCTAAAACAAAATCTACCTGATTGTCTTTAGCCATTTCAATTCCTTTATCAATAGTCTCAATTGCCGGATCAGGTTTAACTTGATCAAAATGAAATACAGAAACTCCTGCATCTTCTAATTGATTGATTACACGTTTATATAATTTTTGTAATGGCTCATCATCCATTGTAACCAATAGACATTTATCACCATATTTTTTAGCAACTACACCAATCTCATCTGTCCGATCAATTCCAAAATGAATATTAGTTGGTTGATAATAATTAAACATAAACAACTCCCCCTCAAGTGCTATTATAGGACAGACTCAGCTTTATTTAAAATTTTAGTCGTATCTTAAAAGGTAAATCGATGTGGCAATAAATATCACTCTTAAATAGTTCATTAAACCCTCATTTACACGCTAAATTAAATGAAGACAATTCTATCCCAACTTTAACTAATTAGCCATTCTGAATCATACAAAATTTCAATGGTAATATGCGTAATATCATATTCAACCACAATTTCGCGAATCTTTTGTTTAATTTGCTCCTGCTCTTTATTCGTTTCCAAACTAGTTGTTACTGTCAATGACATCATATGTTGTTGCCCGTCAGTTGACCAAATATGGAAGTGTGAAATCATCTGGACATCATCAATCGCCATAATTTCATGATGCAATTTCTCTGTATCAATTTCATCAGGTACAGCTTGTAAAAAGATTTTACTAATTCTTAGAAACTCCGGAAGTGTAACATAAATAATCCAACCAGCAATTCCTAATGATAATATTGAATCTAAAATATACCAATCGGTGTAATTTAATACCACACTCATTACTAAGACAAGAATCCAGCCAAATAAATCCTCAAACAAATGAATGTTTAATAACTTCTCATTTGCAGACTTCCCGCCACTCATTAACCAAACTGAAAAGCCGTTAATGACAATCGCTCCAATTGCCACCCAAAAGACACCTTGGTGATTAATTTCTGTCGGATTTAAAAGTGTCGGAACAGTTGTCACGATCATCACTACCGCTCCCCCGAGTAAAATCACACTCGTCACCAGCCCACCTAAGAGTGAAAAACGGCGATAACCATAGCTGTATTTGGATGAGGAGTCACGTGAAGAGATTTTTTCAAAGAAGTACGCTAAGCCAATCGATAAAGCGTCGCCTAAATCATGAACCGCGTCCGACAAAATTGCCTGACTTTTAAAAAGAGTTCCAAAAATAAATTCAGCAATGGAAAAGAATAAATTTAATAGAAAAACAACAAACATATTTCTTTCAGCATGCTCGCCCTCACCCGCATCATGACTATGACCTTGTGCTTCTTTTTTAGTTAGTCGCTCCATCTTTTTGACGTCAATAAAGGATACTTGTTCAAATGAACTAATCATTGAAAGGATATACGGATCAACTTCATCCGCTATTTTAATTTGCCATGTTCAGCATCAAGTTCAATTTTTGCTGCTTCACCTAAAGCATCCGCTAATCGTTCATATATACGCTGGGCTTGCTTTGCATCTCTAAGTCCAACTATTTCATAAGTCTTCATCCCTCTTCCTCTTTTCTACGGTTATTTCTTCATTCACCTTAGGTTAAATCAGACAATTAATCAAAGAA
>CAYROB010000230.1:0-2268 GCA_964425775.1 uncultured Carnobacteriaceae bacterium | reverse complement strand
AAAAACATGGTTGAAAGTGGTTATGAACTAAAGGCTGATGTTTTAAAGGTTGGACATCACGGAGGGGATACTTCTTCGATTAGCAGCTTTTTATCGGCTGTGAATCCAGATTACGGAGTTATTAGTGCTGGGGAAGATAACCAGTACGGGCACCCACACGCAAACGTGATGAATCGACTAGCGGAGCATGGAATTAAAACTTTTCGAACAGATCAAGATGGGACAATCATCGCAATTTCTGATGGTGAGACGATTGATTTCAATCAAAAATCAACTGCAATTGTCAAAAGTCCAGCATCTACTGAAGAACAAATCGAAGTCTATCGGACGGATACTGGCTCAAAGTATCACCGTGGCGATTGTCATACCCTTAAGCATAGTAAGGTGGCTATCCCGTTGAATGAAGCAAAAGAAGAAGGATTAGAGGCTTGTGGAATATGCAAGCCCGAACAATAGACTGGAGGAAGTATAAATGGAAGTTATTGTTGACCGATTTGAAGGTGACTTTGCGATTTGTGAAAAACCAAATCGAGAAATGATGGATATTCATAAAGAAAAACTGCCACCAAACGTGAAAGAGGGCGATGTCCTGATGATCTCAGGCGAGCAAATTACAATTGATCCTGAAAAAAGAAAAAAACGTGAAGAACGCATTCAAGATTTGATGAATGATCTATGGGAAAGTTAGGGAAGATCTGGGCCATTAAATTATAGTGGATTTAGGAAAAAATATACAAATGAATGCCTTTCGTTTATCTACGTTGACCGGGATGATGAAGGAAACGGAACTCTTGCAAGAAGTCGTAAAGATTCCTTTTTCTGGTATCAAAAAGTTATTGAATCCAATGGCGTTGATATGAAATAAATAAAATTATTCAAAAGAGCTGTTTGAGTTCTTTTTAGTGGTTTCAAGGGTAATTAGTTGGTATTTACAAATAGCATTGTTAAGGTTGATGTAGAAGTTCGTCAAATGCTAGAGATGAATAAACAAAGACGAATTAAGAATAGTAGAATTCATTAAAAAACAAAGGAAAGGGAATGATCAAATGGATACAGAAAAGTTTGAAGATACGCTGAAAACAAAATGGACAAAGTTAAAAGGAAATGTTCAGAGACAATGGGGTAAACTAACAGATGATGATCTAGATGTCATCGAAGGTGATACTAAAATTTTAGTAGCAAAACTCCAAGAGCGCTATGACATGACAAAAGAAGAAGCTGAAAAAGAAGTAGAAGAATATAAACTGTAATTGCACAATAAAAAAGCTGTGTTTGAGAGAACAAGTAATCCTCTCAAACACAGCTTTTAATTTTGTTGTTTACTTAGCCCATGGGAAAATTCTTGGTACTCGTTTTGTATATTCTTCCCAACCATCGTACTTTTTCATATTGTCTTCTAGTAAAGGTGTTGAGACACTAAGCAATACCCAAGTCATTAGGAGCGGTGAGATAATTAATGCAATATAATATAAAGGATTCACCGAATTCGTAAAGAATAGGGTCACTCCAGTTGCATAAAGGCCAAACCAAATCAAAATTTCACCAAAATAGTTCGGGTGACGTGTGACTGACCATAGGCCTGATTGCAGTAATGTTCCGGATCCTTCTTTGATATGTCGTCTTAATTGCGCATCGCCCACCACTTCGAAGAATAGTCCTACCAATGAAACAAGAAAAGCCAGGTAGACTAAGAATCGATGGGGTGCATCAAAAGAAAACTCATTATAGCGGATAACTGAATAAGCAGCGGATCCAACGACAAAGTTGATTAGGCCTTGAGACATGAAGACACGGAAGAATGCGATAATAACGACATTATCTCCCCACTCTTTACGCCACTGCGCATAGCGGAAATCTTCTGGTTTTCCATAATTTCGCTTGATTAGTGCAGCAGATAGGCGCACTCCCCAAAAAGTAATCAGTGCGACGATTGCATAAGATAGAAAAGTCGGGTCTTCGGTTACCCAAAGAGTCAACCAACTACCTACTACAAAGCCCAATCCCCAGTGCATATCAACAATCGAGTTGTTCTTGACGATTTGTGCCACAATAAACAGAATTGTAAAATAGGCCAAAATGACTAAAAATGGGATCAACAAACCATCAAAAGCAATTTTAGTAAATCCTTGTGTCGCGATTGCTAACGCGGCAGTAAATAATAACACGTAATTAATTATTCGTTTTGTACTCATTATAAATCCACCTCTTTCATTTAATTATAGATAGTTTACCACATTGAAAATTCGATCCAAAGAAGAAGGAACTATG
>CAYROB010000229.1:0-2281 GCA_964425775.1 uncultured Carnobacteriaceae bacterium | reverse complement strand
CTTCACGAATTCTCGAAAAACTTCGACGAACTCGTTTCTTACCATAGTGAACTTCTTTACCTCGCACTCTATTCACCTCTCATTGATTTCACTTGTTATGGTTGAAAATATTTCCTGAAAGTCGTCAGCGTTACATTACGAACATTACAATTCGTTTACAATTCTATAACATACGTTGTTTTCAGGTGTTTTTAAACAAAAAAATAACAAAAGAAATGTGTATTAAATAAATGCACAGTATCTTTTGTTTTCCTGAGAGCTTGTCTGGACAATATTTCAGACTACTCTTCCAATATTCTCAACAATATAGCGTTTATTCATCTTATAGTATCTAATTGCCGTTGTCAAGGACTTAATTCATTCTTTTTCTCTTTTCTCTAAATTTTTTTACTTTTCTGACTCAAGGACCCAATAGCCTTTTTCTAAAAGGATTCGCTCAACATTGCCAAACACTTCTTGCATTTTTTTCTGTGCACTTGGTGCGCCTTGCTTCTTTTGGATAACAATTTGTAGCTTACCTCCATCGACAAGGTGGTCATAGGATTCTTCTAATATTTGATGGACTACTTTTTTACCTGCTCGAATTGGCGGATTTGATATAATCGCAGCAAAGTTTGTCCCTTCTATAGAATTAAAGATATCTGACTGATATATTTTCACATTTTTAATTTCATTTAACTCTGCATTTTCTTTTGAAAGTTCTAAGGCTCTTTCATTCACATCAACCATCTCAACCTCACGCTTTGGATATGTTTTGGCCAAGGTCAAACCAATCGTTCCATAGCCACAGCCTAAATCTAAAATTTTACCGGCCGGAAAATCACTTCTCTGTGCTGCTTTGATTAACACTTCTGATCCAGTATCAATTTTGTTTTTTGAAAAAACGCCTGAATCGGTCATCAAAACAAAATCATATCCTCCAATTGTTGTGTTCATTTTTTTGCGGTCACTTTCAGAAGTTGGTTTCGCTGAATAATAATGATCCATTTTATTGCACCCTTCCTTATTCCATCTATCTCTCTTCATTTTATCAAAAACGAGTTGAAATACAACAGAAATTAAAAAGGACTCTTACAAGCCCTTTCTATTGTTCACTTATTTTTACTTAATTAACTAGTATTTATTTTCTGCCTTCAGCTACTTCATATGGTAGAACTAAATTTAGCAAAATTCCAACGATGGCACTTAAGGCTGTTCCTGAAATGACAACTCCACCAACATCCAGCACTGCACCACCCAGACCAATTACTAACATCGCGCTTGCAATGATTAGGTTGCGTGCCTCAGAAAAATTAATTCTTTCTTCAATCATTACTTTCAATCCACTACTTGCAATTACTCCGTATAGTAAAAATGACATACCTCCGATTACTGCATTGGGTATTGTTGAAAGAAGAGCGGTAAACTTACTAAAGAAACTTAGAGAGATTGCTATAATCGCAGCATTTCGCACAACTCGAACTGATGCTACACGCGTCAAACCAATTACACCTACGTTTTCACCATAAGTCGTATTAGCCGGCCCACCAAAGAATGCTGAGAATAGAGTAGCCAGCCCGTCACCTGTAAATGTAGCTGCCAGTCCTGGATCTTTTAGATAATCTCTGTTTGTCATTTTGCTTAAAACAGTATGATCTCCTATATGCTCAGCAGCAGTAACGAGAGTTAATGGCAGGAAGGCCCATACTTCTGGTCCTAAATATATTTTGTAATTGTTGAAAAGAGAGGTTTTAAACGGGAGATATAAATCTGGAAGACTGAACCAGTTGGCTTCAATGACCGGTGTTATATCGATAATGCCTAAGAGCATGGCTGAGATATAACCACCAATTATTCCAACTAGAAAGGGGATAATTTTGAGGAATCCTGTGGCTTTTGTATTTACATATGCTGTGATTGAGAAGGTGATTAAAGCTACTGCAATATTTCGCCATTCGCCATCGCTTACTAATCCTGCATTTTGGACTGCATTAGCAGATAGACCCAGGCCAATCACCATAATCATTGGTCCAATAACGATTGGCGGCATTAACTTATCAATCCATTTCGTTCCAATGAACTTAGTCAGTATTGCGATTAGCAAGTAACCTACCCCAACAAGCATAATTCCTGTTTGCGATGCACTGATGTCACCATCTAATTGCTGCATGGCAATTTGCATCGCTCCAATAAATGCAAAAGATGAGCCTAGATAAACCGGAACTTTTGATTTTGTAACAAAATGATAAATTAGCGTACCCACCCCACTCATCATCAAAGCTGCTGATATTGGCAAACCTGT
>CAYROB010000228.1:0-2306 GCA_964425775.1 uncultured Carnobacteriaceae bacterium | reverse complement strand
AATCAAAAAATTCCTTCTGAGCGAAACTTAAGTAAGCTCTTGGGGGTATCACGTACAACCGTTAAGTATGCTATCGATAAATTAATCGATGAAAAAGTGCTATATAAAGTTCACGGTAAGGGAACTTTTATCAATCCAGATACAAAATCATCAAGAATTAAAATTGCTAAAGAATCACCAGATGCTTTTAACCTAAATGTTCGAAGTAAAGGCTTGAAACCTAAAAGTACTGTGGTTTCATTTAAAGTACTCTATGACCATAATGAGCTCAGTCATATTTTCCCATCTGAAATTGATGAGTTTTATGAATTAATTCGAATTCGGTCGATTGAAGATGTGCCTTTTTCAATTGAAAAGTGTTATTTCCCGTTTAGAATGTTTTCAGATGCGAATCGTTATGATTTTTCTAGCTATTCACTTTATGAATATATGAATCAAAAAGGCGAACTGCCTATCCTCTTTAACAAAAGCATTGAGGCCATCTACAATGATTATTACAATTCGCTCCTACAAATAAAAAAAGGTTCGCCACTCTTTCTTGAACAATATGTAAGCAAGAGTGCCAATGATAATATTGTTGAATACACGAAAAGCTATACCGATCCTCAACACGTTGTTTACAAATCAGAACTGTAACTCGATGGCCGTTTTCAATTAGTTAAGGTATTCACGAATCTTTTTGATTCGTGGATACCTTTTTTCTTTTCAGCCTAAACCAAAGCTCCTGCTCGCTCCTCTCAAAGAAAAAATAATCCCTTTTCTGTCATGAATTTCACTAAAAAAAGCAAATGTTAATTATAGTACAGTCTCTACCTTCGCTGAGTTTTTGTAAAAAGATTTAATAAGGCGAACGCTCGATTGTTTTGTCAGCTATTTCTTACTTCTCTCTATTTAAAGTTTTTTAAATTTGGTCGTTCATTTTGAAAGGATGCATGCAATTGAAGATTGAAAAATATACCAATGAAGTGGATGAAGTACGGTGGAAATTTTCCCATAATTTAGGCCTCGATTCACAAAGTGGGCAAATGAGACAACTCACTTATGCCGGCTTTCAGACAGAAGAAGAGGCACGTGAAAAACTGTTGGAGCTGCTTCATGATGAGCGCCTTGAAGTATCCAAGCCCAACCATCCAAGTAGTTTTGAGACGGTCGCTAAACGCTGGCTCAGTTTTTATAAAAAACAGGTGAAAGTCACCACGTATACAAATCGGAAAAGTTTAATTCAAAACCATATTTTCCCGCACTTTAAAGACCAGCCGATCGATCAAATCACGATTGCCATGTGCCAACAAGCGGTGGAAGATTGGTACAGCTATTTTTCTGAAGCAAAGCGGCTCGCCGACTTAGTTACCGCCATCTTTCGCTTTGGCATTAGCCAAGGCTTATGTGCGGACGACCCGATGGCTAAAACCGTGCGCCCACGCAATACCCACAAAAAAGAATACCAAGCGCCCTTCTACGAAAAGCACCAACTCCAACAGTTTCTCCAAGCGCTAAAAGATGAAGAATCCTTACGCGCCTATACCATGTTTCACACCTTAGCCTATACCGGCCTGCGCCGCGGGGAGTTGTTTGCCCTCCAATGGCCGGACATTGATTTTGACGCAAAAATATTGTCCGTCCAACGCAACCTGATCTACAATGAAGAATTAAGACAGTTTGAATTTTCCGTCCCCAAGACCCAAAAAAGCATGCGTACGATTGGCTTGGATGACACCACCTTGGACCTACTTTGGGCGTGGCGTCTACACCAACAAGCCTTTTTCCAAAAAGAAGGCATCAATGTCGAGGCTTCGACTCAATTAGTCTTTACCTCTGCCACCAATCATTACTTAACCGATGCCTATTTGCGCCGCATTATCAAGCGCGTAACCAAACGCCATAACCTGCCCCATATTACGGTTCACGGCTTGCGCCATACCCACTGTTCTTTATTATTTGAAGCCGGGGTGGCGATGCATAATGTCAAAAACCGCTTGGGCCACAAAGATATTCAAACGACCATGAACATCTACCACCATGTCACCCAAAATGAACGAGCGACGACCGCTGATGTCTTTGGGGAATTTATGACGGATGAGTGATTCACTTCTTGAGCGCCGAAAAATAAAAGCCCCGTCCTGACTTTTCAACTCTTGTTTTTCAAGCGAAACTCTTGCTCAGGCAAAGATTGATGTCCTCTCAAAGCCTTTCTTTGGTTGATCAGCTGCCCGATAAAGGGCAACTACTTCTTCATGACGGGCTTGGGGGATTCTGGAGCTATCTTTTGTGGAAGCGTCTGCGACAGTTTCCTCCAGCGCCCCCGC
>CAYROB010000227.1:0-2314 GCA_964425775.1 uncultured Carnobacteriaceae bacterium | reverse complement strand
TCATCCATTGCTTCTTTTAACATTGTTTCAGCAGCATCCCACATCTCATCATCATCAAAGTACTTTTCTTTATCTTCTGGATCACGATAACTTAGACGGAGACTGTAATCTGTAATGTCAAAGTCCTTGTAAACTTCAAGCATTAGGTTAACAACACGGTTAAATTCTTCTTTAATTTGATCCGGACGAACAAAAACGTGTGCATCGTTTAAAGTCATTTCACGAACACGCTGTAAACCAGAAAGCGCACCTGACTTTTCATAACGGTGCATCATACCTAATTCGGCAATACGAATTGGTAACTCACGGTAACTGTGTGTATCATTTTTATAAATTAACATGTGGTGTGGACAGTTCATTGGACGTAAAACAAGCTCTTCCCCGTCACCCATGTCCATTACTGGGAACATATCTTCGTAATAGTGATCCCAGTGGCCTGATGTTTTATATAATTCAGTTTTAGCCATAACTGGTGTGTACACGTGGTCGTAGCCTAAGCTAATTTCTTTATCCACAATGTAGCGCTCGATCACTCGGCGAATTGTTGCACCTTTTGGTAACCAGAAAGGAAGTCCCGATCCTACTTCTTGGCTAACCATAAATAGATCAAGCTCTCGACCTAATTTTCGGTGGTCACGCTCTTTTGCCTCTTCAAGCATTTTTAAATGTTCTTTTAAATCTTTTTTGTTGAAGAATGCTGTTCCATAGACACGCTGCATCATCTTATTATCTGAATCTCCACGCCAGTATGCTCCAGCTAGTGATAACAGCTTAAAGACTTGGAGTCTTCCGGTTGATGGAATATGAACTCCACGACATAAGTCAGTAAATTCACCTTGCGTATATACTGTCAGCTCTTCGTCTTCCGGTAAGTCAGTAATTAACTCGACTTTATATTTATCATCTTTGAAAATTTCTAGAGCCTCTTCGCGTGTAACATCTTTACGTTCAAATGGATAGTTTGCTTTCACAATCTCCATCATTTCTTTTTCAATTGCTGGTAAATCTGCTTCTGTAATTTGATCAGCCATATCTGTATCGTAATAGAAACCACGCTCAATCGTTGGTCCAACACCAAATTGAACATCTGGATGCAATCGTTTGATTGCTTGAGCCATAATGTGTGCAGCTGAGTGTCGCAGAACCTCTAAGCCTTCTGCATCATCTTCTGTGATGATCTCAAGACTACCATCTTCTGTTAGTGGATGTGTGTAGTCAATCATCTCACCATTCCATTTTGCAGCAATCCCCTTCTTTTCTAGAGATTTTGCAATCGAACCTGCGACATCCTTTGCACTTGAATTGACAGGCATTTCCTTTTCACTGCCATCTGGTAATTTAACGAGTATATTTGCCATTATAAATCTACTTCCCTTCTATTTACTTTCATTTTTATATATTTTATCTTGAAAAATTAAAAATCCCATTAGATGCGCTCAAATAAGAAATTCAAACGATCTAATGGGACGTTAAAGGTACGTGGTTCCACCCAATTTTAATAAGATGCGAAAAATATTCGCTACTTATACTCAATTCTTGGTAACGTCAAGTGACGGTTGACTTCAATCGTCAACTCTCGAAAGGGGTCAGTAAAGAGTTGTTTTAGAAAACTTTCAGCGAGTGTTTTCTTCTCTGTAAAACAAGCTTCTTTAAAGATGTCTTTCTCAAAGATTTTTTTATTCTATTAACTAATAAGATACCATCTTTCAGCGTTTTTTTCAAACGATTTATGATAATTCCTATTATTTACTCAACATTTCGACGATTCTTCCCAGCTACTTCAATTTCATCGGTTAAGAAACGAATTCGCTCCATAATCCGTTTGGCCTTTAAGAACTCATCATCGTTATGCTGATTATAGCGGAAATGTTCATTTTCCAGTCTTTCCATGTCAAAGTTTGAGGTGAAAAATGTCGGCAATTCATTTTGCATACGGAATTGTAGAATTATTCCGAGCACATCATCACGAATCCATGACGTCGCGTATTCCGCACCAATATCATCTAACATTAAAATGGGTGTGTTTTTATAAATATCTAATTTTGAGCTAGTTGTTTGATCACCGACTGAACTACGCATCTCCGTAGCAAAGGTTGGATAATGAACCAGTGTAGACGGATAGCCAAATGTTGAAAGTTCATGGGCAATCGCTCCTAATAGATAAGTCTTTCCTACCCCAAATGCGCCATGCATATACAAGCCCTTGTGGAAGCCATCTGGATTCTGAATGTACTCCTCTACAAATCCAATTGAACGCTCTAGTGCTTCTTTGCGGCCATGTGTCATCTCGAATTGATCAAAGGTCGCTTCCTTG
>CAYROB010000226.1:0-2315 GCA_964425775.1 uncultured Carnobacteriaceae bacterium | reverse complement strand
AGTTCTTTGGCTGTTAATTCTTGTTTCAAGCGCTTTTCCGCTCGTTCTTTTGCACGCCTTGCACGTGCTTCATCAATCTCATCAGCAAATTCAAAGGTTCGCACAAGTAACTGCGCCTTGTTATCTTCAAAATTAAAGATTCCTTCAGAAACAACAACTTCTTCTGTTTCTTTACCGTTAATTAATTTAACTTTTCCAATTTCAACAGGAACTACAACATCCATGTGATTGTCTAGAATTGTTCGGATTCCGTCATTCGTTGGTAACGAAATACGCGCATATTCTTCGGTGTATAATTTCCCATCAAATGATAACATTTTTAGTTCCATCTTGGTGTCCCTCCGTTAAGCTTCAGCAATGACATCGTCAATTGTAGCTTTGAATAAGAAGCGGTTTTCTGCAATATGGTCCACTTCACCATCTAGAATGGCCTTGAAGCTTCGAACAGTATCTTCAACCGATACAAACTTCCCTTCCATTCCAGTAAAGCCTTCCGCAACACTAAATGGCTGCGATAAGAAGTTACGAATACGACGTGCGCGACCAACTAATAACTGGTCCTCGTCACTTAATTCGTCCATTCCTAAGATTGCAATGATATCTTGTAATTCTTCATAACGCTGTAAAGTTGTCTGAACCGCTTGGGCAACTTGTAAGTGCTCTTTTCCAAGATATTCTTCGGATAAAAGACTACTACTTGACTCAAGCGGGTCAACCGCTGGATAGATTCCTAATGATGCGATTTGACGACTTAAAACGGTACGTGCATCTAAGTGTGAGAAAGCAATCGCTGCGGCCGGGTCAGTTAAGTCATCCGCCGGTACATAAATCGCTTGAATCGAAGTAATGGCTCCATCATTTGTTGATGTAATACGCTCTTGCAATTCACCCATCTCGTTCGCTAGTGTCGGCTGATAACCTACCGCAGAAGGCATTCTTCCGAGTAGCGCCGAAACTTCAGAACCTGCCTGAATATAACGGAAAATGTTATCAATAAATAATAACACGTTTCGCTGACGCACATCACGGAAATATTCAGCCATTGTTAGTCCAGATAAAGCAACACGCATACGTGCTCCTGGCGGCTCATTCATCTGACCATAAATTAATACGGTCTGATCTAATACGCCCGAGTCCTTCATTTCATGGTAAAGGTCATTTCCTTCACGCGTTCTCTCACCAACACCCGCAACAATGGATAATCCACCTTGCTCAACGGCCGTGTTGTGAATTAATTCCTGCATCAGTACTGTTTTTCCTACTCCAGCACCACCGAACAGTCCAATTTTTCCTCCTTGAGGATATGGACATAGTAAGTCAATTACTTTAATTCCGGTTTCTAAAACACCAGTACCAATTCGTTGTTCGTCGAATTTTGGTGCTTTTCGGTGAATCGGCATTGTTTCGATACCTTCCATTGGAAATTCAAATTCATCAATTGGCTCACCCAGGACGTTAAACATTCTACCGAGTGTTTCTTCTCCAACTGGAACTTCGATTGCTGCACCTGTATCATAGGCGATTGTTCCACGCTGTAGACCGTCTGTTGATTCCATTGAAATACAACGAACAACGTCGTGACCAACGTGTTGTGCAACTTCCATTGAAACTTCCGATCCATCTACGTTTTCAACAATTAATTTGTTATATAAACTTGGTAATTCTTCCTTAGCAAACTTCACGTCTACAACTGATCCAATTATTTGGTTTATCGTTCCTTGATTCATTTACTGCACCACTCCCGCTGATAACTCCAATATTTCTTGAGTAATTTCTTCTTGACGTATCTGGTTATAACGATTCGTTAATTCTTCACGCATGTCATTCGCATTGTCGGTGGCTTGCTCCATTGCAATTCGACGTGTTAAGTTCTCTGTATATTTTGACTGGTAGTACGATTGGTTCAGTGTCATAAATGTAAAGAGTTCTTGGTAACGTTTATTTGCTGATGCATAATCCGGCTCATAAACTATGGAATCCGTTTTATGCAGCTGTTTGTTTAATTCTTTCCACTTAACAACAAGCGTATCGCTATCCATTTCAGGAATCGCTATTTTCAGTTGATATCGGACAGAATAATGTTATCACTCGACATTTTGTCGTTCACTACCTCGATGTCTGGATTCTTCTGAAACCTTTCGTATCCCTGGTTTCCAATCCACATCACTGCATCTGGCGCTAACTTATCAACTGAGCGTTGAATTGTCTTATTGTAAAGAGAAGCCAAGCCTAGGTCTGTTGCAAAGGCAATCGCTAGTGTTGGCAACCCTCGACCATTTTCATATGTTTCTGTTTGAAGCTTATCGAATTCATCG
>CAYROB010000225.1:0-2332 GCA_964425775.1 uncultured Carnobacteriaceae bacterium | reverse complement strand
TACAGGAACTTACGCAAAAAACCAACGTAAGGTTACACAAGCAGTTAAAAGAGCACGTTTCATGGGCTTGTTACCTTTTATAGTTGAAGAATAAAAAAATATTGCAAAGAGACTAGAATTTAATTGTTCTAGTCTCTTTTTAATCTTAATTAGTCATTTTTTTGTTTCACGTGAAACAAATTAATCGGTAAAACATGTCAGTTTTCTGGAAAAGTACTGGTATAAATGATAAAATTGGGTAAGAGAATTTTTTGAGAGGAGTTTGTATGAAACCGTCGCATGATAAATGGTTATCTAGCTTTTTTAATAAAGAATCAATTAAAAAAATGTCGGCTGTCATAATCATTATAGAAGCTATCATCGTTTTAATTTCATTGTACTCAAAGTTCTGGTTTGGCTTAGTTGTATTTATACTATTGCTAGTTATGAATTATTTACTATGGTATTTTTCTGGAGAAATAAAAAGAGAATTAGATTCATACATATCCGATTTAAGTTATCGGATTAAACGTGGTGAACATGAAGCGATTATCAAATTACCGATTGGTATTGTTATTTATAATGAAGATTTTGAAATAGAGTGGCTTAGCCCTTATCTTCAATCTGCTTCAAAAGATGAAGAGACTATGATTGGTAAAAAAGTAGATGACGTTTTTACTGGGATTAAAGAAGCATTGGAAGATACCGATGCCCAGGAGAATAAGATTGAATGGCGTGGTAATTATTATCGCGTCCGCGTAGAAAAAGATCTCAAAACAATTTATTTTGAGAATGTTACAAAGTATATGGAAGTGAAAAATAAGTTAGAAGATAGTAGTACTGTCTTTGGCTGGCTGTTTTTAGATAACTATGATGAGGTTACTAAAGGTCTAGATGACCGAGCGATTTCAAATTTCAATAGTCTGATTACGACCTACTTATCAAACTGGGCTCGACAACATGATATTTATTATAAACGCATGGCTAATGACAAGTATTTATTGCTACTGAGATATGATGAGCTATTAAGATTAGAAGAAGAGAAGTTTAGTTTAGTCAATAATATGAGAGAATATACTTCGAAAAGAAATTTACCACTAACAATTAGTATTGGTATGTCTTATGGGGAAGGTAGTTTCAATGAGCTAGCCAGCTATGCTCAAAAAGATTTGGATTTAGCATTAGGACGTGGTGGAGATCAAGCAATTGTTCGTGAAGTAGATGAAGAACCACGTTACTATGGTGGAACAACTAATCCAATGGAAAAAAGAACGCGCGTTCGCTCACGAATGATTAGTGAGGCTCTCCAAGAGCAAATTAAGCAGGCACCAACTACTTATATTATGGGGCATCAATATCCAGATATGGATTCACTTGGTTCATCACTGGGTGTCGCACGAATAGCGATGATGCTAGAAAAAGATTGTAAGGTTATTATCGATCAAGATAGAATTGGTACAGATATCCAAAAGTTACTAGTAGAAATAAAGAAATATCAAGAAACCTATGACAATATAATTAGTCCTGACGAGGCATTTGAGATGATTCAACCAGATGATTTAGTGGTCATGGTTGATCATCATAAGCCCTCAATGTCACTGGCTCCAGAGCTGAATAAAAAAGCCAAGAACTTGGTTATTATCGATCATCACCGCCGCGGCGATGATTTCCCGGAAAAACCAACCTTAGTTTATATTGAACCTTATGCATCATCAGCATCTGAGCTAATAGCTGAGCTCTTTGAATATGTATCAACAGACAGAAATACAATTAATCGGATTGAAGCAACATCATTACTCGGTGGAATTATCGTAGATACCAATAATTTCACGCTAAGGGCAGGTTCGAGAACCTTTGATGCGGCTAGTTATTTACAATCTGTGGGAGCAAATACTGTAACGATTCAGCGGATTTTAAAAGAAGAACCAGAAAACTATTTGAATCGCATTAAAATACTGAATAGTTTCGAATTTATTGCTGAAGACTTAGCGATAGCATTTGGAAGTGAAGAAGAGCAATTCAGCCAGGTAGTGGCGGCACAAACAGCAGACACAATGCTATCCATGACCGGCGTTGAGGGGTCATTTACAATTGTTCGCTTAGATGAAGAGACAGTTGGAGTAAGTGCCAGAAGCCTAGGACAAGTGAATGTCCAGCGGATAATGGAACAAATGGGTGGCGGAGGTCATTTAACAAATGCGGCAACACAAATAAAAGATACGACAATTGAAGAAGTTATTGAGCAATTAAAAAGTGTTGTGGAAGAGTTAACTAAATAATTATTATTGGAGGAAATGTCAATGGAAGTTATTTTATTAAAAGATGTAAAAGGTACAGGTAAAAAAGGTGAAAT
>CAYROB010000224.1:0-2337 GCA_964425775.1 uncultured Carnobacteriaceae bacterium | reverse complement strand
CCCCGAACCAATCGCAATTCCTACATCCGCTTGTGCTAATGCTGGTGCATCATTTATTCCGTCTCCAACCATTGCAACTTTCTTGCCTTCAGCTTGCAACTTACTGACTTCTTCTGCTTTATCTTCTGGAAGAACTTCACTTAATACTCGGTCAATTCCTACTTGTAGGCCAATTGCATTAGCTGTTCGTTTATTATCTCCAGTAATCATCACAACTTCAATACCCATTTGATGTAACTTCTTAATTGCTTGGACACTATTTTCTTTCACTGTATCTGCTACTGCAATAATTCCAGCAAGTTCTCGGTCAATTGCAATATACATTGGCGTTTTTCCTTCTTCAGCCAATTGATTGGATTGTTCCAAAAGACTGTCTAGCGAAATATTATTTTCCACCATCAATCGTTCGTTCCCTAAGAATAAATGTTGCTCTCCGATTATCACTTCGATTCCGTGCCCCGGTATCGCATTAAACGAATCTGTCGCTAATAAAGACAATTGCTCCTCTTCTGCCTTACGCACGATAGCTTCCCCTAATGGGTGTTCTGATCCTACTTCTGCAGAAGCAGCAAGTAAAAGAACCGCTTCATCTGAATAATCTGCTATTGTTACTATATCTGTCACAACTGGTTTACCTTCTGTAATGGTTCCAGTTTTATCAAATATAATTGTATCCACTTGGTGAGCCATTTCTAAAGCTTCACCACTCTTAATAAGCACACCGTTCTCCGCACCTTTTCCAGTTCCAACCATGATTGCCATTGGTGTCGCTAAACCGAGCGCACATGGACAAGCAATAACTAAAACAGAGATGGTAATTGTTAGTGCAAAAATCCATGATTCTTGTCCTAGGAAATACCAAGCAATACCCGACAAAATTGCGAGTACAATTACAATTGGTACAAAAACACCCGATACTCGGTCGGCTAAGTTCGCAATTGGCGCTTTCGATCCTTGCGCTTCTTCTACTAATTTAACAATTTGAGACAAAACTGTATCTTTTCCAACTTTGGTTGCCCGATATTGGAAACTCCCTGTTTTATTAATACTTGCACCAATTACTTCATCATCTTCTTTTTTCTCTACCGGAAGACTTTCCCCTGTTAACATCGACTCATCAATAGCTGTTCTTCCAGAAACAATCACCCCATCAACCGGTATTTTCTCTCCTGGTCGCACAACAATGATATCGCCAACTCTTACTTCTTCAATATTAATCTCTAATTCTTTATTGTCTCGAATTACCCAAGCTGTCTTAGGCGCTAATCCCATCAACTTTTTAATTGCTTCCGATGATTTTCCTTTAGAAACTAACTCAAAATATTTCCCTAGAGTAATCAGCGTTAAAATGACCGCAGCAGACTCATAATAAAGCTGCATGGCAAAGGATGCATCGCCTGCAAAAACCATGTAGGTCGCATATAAACTGTACACAAAGGCAGCACTTGTACCTAAGGCCACTAAGGAATCCATATTCGGGTGCCCACGGAATAATGTTTTAAATCCAATTTGGAAATAAGTTTTACCAAAATATAAGACAGGAATAGTCAGTAGTAACTGTAACAAGGAAAAATTCTGGCCATTCATCATTGGATCAATCAATTCAGGTACAGGCAAACCAATCATAGGCCCCATCGAGATATAAAAGAGTGGTATCGTAAAAATAGCTGATCCCACAAAACGATTCCACATTTTTTTTATTTCATTATCTTTCTTTTCTTGATCTTGATCAATCGCATCTACTGTTTGTTGTTCTTCATGTGCTTCATAGCCTGCATCTGCCACACTTTGAATAATTTCTGACAAATTCAATATTGTTGGATCATATTCCACAGTCATCTTCTCTGTTGCTAAATTAACGGTCGCTTGATGTACACCTTCTAATTTATTGATTGTATTTTCAACAGTTTGCGAACAAGATGCACAAGTCATACCGTCAATATTTAAAGTTACTTTGGTTTGCTTGATTGACGCTTCATAACCTACATCTTTAATTGCTTTTATAATATCGGCTTCTGATAACACTTCGTCATCATACTCAACCGTTAGCTTTTCAGTTGCTAAATTGACTGACGCTTCTTTTATCCCTGATAACTTTTGTGCTGTTTTCTCAACTGTTTGCGAACAGGACGCACAAGTCATTCCACTTACATCAAATGTTTTCTTCATCATATTTAAAACACCCCACTATTTTTTTATAAAGTTTATTGGTTTACACTTGTAGCTCTCTCTCGTAATTAGAGTTTACACTTGTAATCTTTAGTTGTCAAGGAAAATCCATGTAAATCGAGTAGGAGACTAGCCATTAATTGACTAGTCGACCTCTCACACCACCGT
>CAYROB010000223.1:0-2345 GCA_964425775.1 uncultured Carnobacteriaceae bacterium | reverse complement strand
AAAGATAGAAGATGAATGTTTTGTTTATAGTTTTGAATAAGACTGAATATTTAGATGATATATTAGATGCATTTGTAGATATTGGTGTTCGAGGAGCAACGATTATTGATAGTCAGGGTATGGGAAGTGCATTGGTCGATAGCAGTAGTGTCAATGAACCATTTTTTGGCGCATTAAGAAATCTGATGGATAATTCTAGACCTTATAATAAAACAATTTTTACAGTAATCAAAGATGATAAAATATTAGATGAAGCTGTAAAAACTGTAAAAGAAATCGTTCAAGATATTTATGAACCAGGTGTCGGAATGATGTTTACCCTGCCATTAGGCAATGTTTACGGAATGGATCGAAAAGAAGATAAATAATTTAAAATGAATAGAAAAAATAAGCGTCACCTGTGGAAAAGATTCATGGGTGACGCTTATTTTTTGAAAACAAAGGCCCGAGCAAGAAAACGAACGATTTCAGAAGGAACTTGCATATAATTAAGGTTTCGGTATAATTAATAACGTTAACTTAACGAAAAATTACTATAAATAACAATGTTAAGAAAGCACCAGGTAAAAATAAACTACCAAATGATATTATGCTTGTATGCATATTAAAAAAGTAGAAAAAGATTCAAAAAATAGGGGGCGTATTGATGATTAAGGATATGGCAATTCAGGGAAGCGCATTTTATAGTGAGGATTTTGACAATGTGAACTATATAGAAGAAGGAATTTTCACAGTTGATGCCGAGGGTATAATCGATGAAGTATATGAGAAAGATCATGAAGACTATGATTCGATTAGAGAGCAATACTTAAAAGAAGGAAAACTTAAAGAGCTTTCGGATTCTGAAGTAATGCTTCCAGGATTTGTTGATCTTCATATCCATGCATCACAATGGCCACAAGCAGGAACGGCTTTAGATCAACCACTAGAGATTTGGTTAGGGGAGTACACCTTTCCATTGGAAGCTAAATTTAAAGATTTAGAGTTTGCGAACGAAGTTTACAATGATTTGGTTGCAACAACTTTAAATAATGGAACAACAACAGCTTTGTATTTTGCGACAGTTGACAGAGAGCCATCTGTTTTATTAGCAAAAATCTGCGGGGAATTAGGACAAAGAGGTTTAGTTGGTAAAGTAGTCATGGATGACCCTGAAGCCAACCCAGAATATTGTCGCGATGCTAGTCCGCAAGAAGCGATTGCTGAAACAGAGAAGTTTATTCAAGAAGTGATGGAGTTTCAAGATTCCTATAAACAAAAAGTGTATCCAGTAGTTACGCCACGCTTTATTCCAAGTTGTACTGATGAAGCACTTGAGGGATTAGGAAAACTAACGGAGAAATATGATGTCCACGTGCAGACGCATTGTAGTGAAAGTGATTGGCAGCATAACTTTGCGAAGGAACGATATGGAATAAATGATGCACAAGCGTTAGATAATTTTGGTTTTATCACAGATAAAACTGTTTTAGCGCACGCACCGTTTTTAGAGCCAGAAGATGTTGAATTAATTGCCGAAAAGAAAACAAGTATTGCGCATTGTCCACTGTCAAATGCTTATTTTGCAAATTCGGTCTTGCCGTTTAAAGATTTTCATACAAGTGGAGTCAACATCGGATTGGCTACGGATGTATCAGGTGGTTATTCACCATCGATGTATCAGTCGATTAGACAAGCGGTCATCTCTTCTAGAATGCTCAATGATGGGGTCGATCCATCAATTGAAAGCAGCAAAAGAGGAAGAGCTGCTTCAACGATTACTTTAAATAATTCATTCCATAGCGCGACGGTTGCCGGTGGAATTGCCTTAGATTTACCAATTGGAAAACTTGAAAAAGGCTACTCATTTGATGTACAAATAGTTGATACAGAAAAGAATATCCCAATTTTTTATCCTGAGCAAAACAAGGTAGATTTACTTCATAAAATACTACTGCTATCTGATCAGTCAAATATTAAAGAAGTCTGGGTTCAAGGGAACCGCGTTAAATAACAACTTTTTTAAAAAAAGAATGATAGTTGGCGATTTGCTGAGTAAACAAGAAGTATTTAATCTTGAAATCAAAAGTTAGTGTTAGATTATCGTTATTGGCTTGACCTTAAGAATTGGGTTTGGTACAATGATTAAAATTTGATTAGACAATTAAATAAATCATTAAGAGTGGTGGAGGGGATTGGCCCTATGAAGCCCGGCAACCTACATTGTAAGGTGCTAAATCCAACTGCCTAGCAGAAAGATGATTATATAAGCCGAAAAGGCCTCTTTCTTATAGGGAAAGAGGTTTTTTTATAGTATAAGGGATTATAAAATAAAGGCTGGTATGACACAGTTGGTTAACGTTTTA
>CAYROB010000222.1:0-2350 GCA_964425775.1 uncultured Carnobacteriaceae bacterium | reverse complement strand
AAAAAGGCCTTGTTAGCGACCCAATAATCCTCTAAAGTTTAGTTACGACACTTAACTTGGAGGTAGAAAAGGATGCTAACAATGACCGATATTAATACTATCAAAAATTTACGGAATAAGCACGACAAATCAATTAATGAAATTGCAAATACGCTAGGTATTAATTGGCGAACAGCTAAAAAGTACGGAGATAGTGCTATTCTTCCTAAAGAAAAGGGAATAAAGAAATCAGGAATGATGTACACTGAAAAGTGGGGAGACATTGTTTCCTTATGGTTAGAAGAAGACTATCGTCTTTCTAAGAAAAAAAGAAGAACGAATAAAAACTATTTTGAATTATTAGAAGAGCTAGGCTTTCCAGGGTCTTATCGTACCGTTTGTAATTTTATTCAAGAATGGAAAAGTACACATCACAATGATTTACCAAGTGCGGGCTACGAGCGGTTAGAACATCCACCAGCTGAAGCTCAACTTGATTTCGGCACGATGGAAGTTGAACACGAAGGTTCTTTTAAGGACATCAAAGCGCTAATCCTCACGACCCCATACAGTAACGCTGGATTTGCTGTTGCTTTACCCAGCGAGAACCAAGAGTGCTTACTGACAGGTATGAAACAAATCTTTAGCCAAATGAATTGTGTTCCTCGGAAAATAAGAATTGATAATATGACAACTGCGGTTGTCACACCAAAATCAAAATTTGAAGATCCTGTTTTAACTCATGAATTTCAGCAATTTGCGATGCACTATGGTTTTGAAGTACAAGTTTGTAATCCAGCGAGTGGTCATGAAAAAGGCAGTGTAGAGAACAAAGTTGGCTATGTACGATACAATTTCTTCTCAGAAACACCACGAATGCAAGATTTTTCTTCATTAAATAATGATTTAGAGGAAAAGATGCTGGAAAAACGGCAAGAGAAACATTATGAAAAAAGGAAGAAAATTGAAACACTATGGCAAGAAGAAAAACGAGTCTGTCTCGCATTACCTGAGGAAGATTATCCAGTTTTTAAAGAAATAATCGTACGTGCGAACAAATTGAATGAAATCAAGCTAGATAATACACTGATTCATATTCACAATTCATGGCGCCACGGTGATCTCTATGCTTATCTTACTTGGAATAAATATCGGATAATCACTCAAAATGGCGAGGTAATCCATGAAGATTTTCGCCCGTACTTCCATAAGAAACGAGCAATTGATTGGTACACAATCCTAAAGGATTGGAAACAACGACTAGCTAAAATTCCATATTCCCGTTACTGGAAATATCTTCCGGGTCGAATTCAAGCCTATCTAAGAATTGATAATCTACGATTATTGTACAAACGAATTGACCGATTATTAGACTTACTTGTGAATCACACAATGATTGAATTAAGTGAACGGTTCTATGAATTAGTTCCTGAAGAAGATAGCGAAAGTATAAGTGATGTAAATTGGCAAGGATATGATGCCTTAACACATCACCATTCAAATGAGGTGAATGTATGATGTATACTTTAGAATCTGTTTGCGATGAATTGCGGTTGCAGCGTCTCCCTAGTCTGGTTAATTCAGTTGAGGGATTAACTCGTGAAGAATGGTTAGTTAATTTACTCGTTCATGAAGTAGAAGCAAAAGAACAGCGGCGAATTGATCGATTAATTAAACAAGCTAAATTTTCAAGTATTAAAACCCTTGAAGGTTTTGAGTGGCATGATCAAATACGCGTACAGGATACCCAGACGAAAGAACAGTTAATTTCATTGGATTTCATTCAATCGAATCAGAATGTTGTCTGTATTGGAGCCCCAGGTACTGGAAAAACACATTTAGCAAGCGCACTGGGCTATAAAGCTTGCCAAGAAGGAATTAATACGCGATTTTGGCGTGTGAGTGACCTAGTGATTGAATTGGAAAAAGCGTGGAAAGAAAACCAATTACCTCAATTTAAGAAGCGTTTTAATCGAGTGCAGCTTATTATTTTAGATGAAATGGGTTATGTACCTTTTAATAAGACTGGTTCTGAATTACTTTTCCAATTGATCAGCGATTGGTATGAAACAAAGAGTATCATTATTACATCAAACCTTGAGTTTAGCAGCTGGAACAAAGTGTTTATCGATCCGCGCCTTACATCGGCGCTGGTTGACCGGCTCATTCATCACGCACATATATTGACTTTTACAGGTGAAAGTTATCGATTAAAAAATGCTTTATCAAAAACAGAATAATTAAATGGAAAATATTGGGTGGCAACATTGTGTACTTTTCGTTGCAAAACTATGTACTTCTTTATTGCAAAACACACCAAATGAGTAATGGACTCGAAGAATTACAAGATGCTTTTAAGCAACTCCGTTTA
>CAYROB010000221.1:1131-2354 GCA_964425775.1 uncultured Carnobacteriaceae bacterium | reverse complement strand
TTGGCTTTTCTAAAAGCAATTTCGCCAAAGCTAAGCGCGTTTTCTGACCACCGGATAAATGCTGAATTGGTTTATCATAATCTTCTTCGAAAAATGAAAAACCATGTAAAATCATTTTCATTTCACTTTCATAGCCATAGCCGTTTTGACGTTCAAAGCGTTCTTGCAAGCGGTGATATTCATTGAGTAGAGCCGCTTCCTCTTCGGCATCCAGATTTTTGGCTTTAGCCATTTTTTCTTCGGCCTGGCGCATCTCTTTTTCGATGACTAGCAAGTGCTTAAAGACCTGCAGCATTTCTTCCCAAATCGTGTACTCCGATTCTAAGCCACCGTGCTGATCTAAAAAGCCGATAGTTAAATCTTTACGGGCCATCACCCGACCTTCATCAGGAGCTTCAATTTCTGCGAGTATTTTTAAAAGAGTTGATTTACCGGCACCGTTTCGACCAACTAAGCCGATGCGGGCACGTTTTTTAATTTCAAAGTTGACCCCACTGAATAGCACTTCGCCACCGAAACGCCGGGTCACATTTTGTGTTTGTAATAGCATATGAATAAGTCCTCATTTCTAGAATCTCTCCTAATTTTAGCATAAGTGGCTCTTTTACCAAAATAACAACCACTAGTGAACCAGCTAGCAAGGGTAAGCATTTTATTAAATAGAAAATAGAAAAGTTTGTGAAAAAACAGTGTAAATACTATCATTATATGATTTTGCTTGTTATAATACTAATAGAAAATAAAGTTAGTTAAAATGAAGTAGTTCACAAGCTGGTGTTTTAACCAGTTTCCTCGTCGGAAATATATTTAAAGAATGGAGTATTAAAATGACAAGTAAAAAAATACCTCGCGCAACCGCGAAAAGATTACCTTTATATTACCGTTATTTACAGTATTTGCATAGCTCAGGCAAGAAAAAAATCTCCTCTGCTGATTTAAGTGAAGGGGTAAAGGTAGATAGTGCCACAATTCGTCGTGATTTTTCTTATTTTGGGACCCTTGGAAAACGAGGCTACGGCTATGATGTTGAAGATTTACTAAATTTCTTTAGTAAACAATTAAATCAAGAGCAACTGACACATGTTGCTTTAGTTGGAGTCGGCCATTTGGGACGTGCCTTATTGAATTATAATTTCCAAAGTCAAAATAACATTCGAATCAGTGCTGGTTTTGATGTAAATGAAGAGTTAGTCGATACCATTTATGAAGGGGTACCGATTTAT
>CAYROB010000221.1:0-1121 GCA_964425775.1 uncultured Carnobacteriaceae bacterium | reverse complement strand
GTGGATAATTTAGTCGAACAAATAAACGCTCAGCAAATTAAAATTGCGATCATTACCGTTCCTGGAGAATTTGCCCAAGATATTGCGGATCAATTAGCTAAGAATGGGATTAAGGGCATTATGAACTTTACACCGAGACGTTTGACGGTGCCAGAAAGTGTCCGTATATTGAATGTGGACCTAAGTAATGAACTACAGTCCTTAATTTACTTTGTTCAGTATAACGATACAATTGAAGACGATGACGCAGACGAATAGACAGATTTACTTTAAATAATAAGACAAAAAGCAGTTCTTCTTTAGTTAGACTAGAGGAAGAACTGCTTATTTTGTTTAAGAGAACTCTGATAGTTCTCTTAGTCATTCTTTCTTATCGATATTCTTTGTGAGTTTATAGTAAATTTGTGCGAGTTGTGTTGCCCGTACAAAGTCACGCGCAGCAAATGAGGCAAGGATAATTGGGAAAAAGCCCCAGCCACCGTTTGTTACTAAGTAGATGGTGAAGTAGAAATTCACCGCAAAGAACATATAGCGCATGATAATCGGACCTAATAAATGTTTTGTATTCAAAAAAATACTCCTAACTATTTTCGTTTCTACCTCTATGATACCATACGCAAGAAAAATATATAGTGAAACGGAGACAAAAACCTTGCATCTCTTTTCTATTTTTCCTATACTAATAATTGTGATTAGCAGTCGATGACTTCGAGTGCTAAAAAATAAAGAATGAAACTATGGAGGTATTTGTACATGTTAAGACCATTAGGAAATCGCGTACTACTTGAACTTGTCGAAGAAGAAACAACAACTTTAGGTGGTTTAGTGATCCCGGATTCAGCAAAAGAAAAACCACAACTAGCGAATGTTATCGCAGTGGGGCAAGGAAAACTATTAGAGAACGGCGAGCGTTTACCACTAGAAGTAAGCGTTGGCGACAAAGTAGTTTTTGAAAAGTATGCCGGAACAGAAATTAAGTACAATGGAACAGACTACCTTGTGTTAAAAGATACCGACATTATTGCAATCGCTGAGTAATTGCGTAATTGTTTAAAAATAACTAAAAAATTACAAGAAAGAGGCGTTTAAATACATGGCAAAAGAAATTTTACATTCATCAG
>CAYROB010000220.1:0-2356 GCA_964425775.1 uncultured Carnobacteriaceae bacterium | reverse complement strand
AGTTGATACTATGGAGACAGTTGATAATATTATCAACCTTCAAGGTGATAGTGTTGAGCGAACAGATGCTAAATTTGAAGGTATTTCGTCAGCATTAGAGCAAATACATGCAGCAATTGCTGAAGTAAATAGTTCAAACTTAGATATCGATCAGCAAAAAGAAAGACTTGCGATGCTAATCGAGAACTTAGCTGCTGTGGCTGAAGAGAATGCAGCGGGAGCTGAAGAAGCCTCTGCCTCAGTTGATGAACAGAACGTAGTCATGGGTGAAATCAGTAATGCAAGTGAAGAATTAGCTGAAACAGCCGAAGAACTAAATGGTGCGGTAAGTATCTTTACTATTTAATCAAAAATGATAAACGAGATTATCTTAGAAACTTAAGACTATCTCGTTTTTTTATTTAATTATAAAGTTCATTATTCGGATTGAATTCTTATCCTAGTGAAGCTGACAAAGTTCACTAGGACATTTTTACAAGAAAAATTATTTATTATTTCTAATTTCAATAAATTTTACAATATCACCAAAGAGATACTCACTCTTAACATCTTCACGATTGAAACCTGCTAACAGTACATTGTTCTCAGTGTCACGATTAATATGTTCTCCCATAATCGCAACAGTAAGCACATTCAACCAATCCATTAATTTGCCTAGAATTTTTTTGTTGCTGCGAACATGCTCGACCATAATAATTTTACCTCCAGGCTTGCAAACACGTCGCATCTCTTTTATTCCTTGAATCGGATCGGGTACTGCACAAAAAACACATGATGCAACAACCGTATCAAAGCTGTTATCTTTGAAGGTTAACTGCTCTGCATCCATTTCCATTAAGCTTATGTTGTCTTTGTGCTGGACCGCTTTTTTAGCTCTCTTAAGCATGTTAGAGCTGAAGTCAACCCCAGTCACTTCGAGATTATCAGGATAATGAACGGCAAGTTTACCAGTGCCAACACCGACCTCTAGCACTTTAGTTCCTTCAACTTGATCCAACACTTGCTGCGCCCATCTAGTGTTTTCGCTAATTTCTTTATTTCCTGTAAAGAAATTATAAAAACGAGCAAATCGGTTATATTTATTTTTAGTCTGATGATTTCTACTCATAATAATTCTCCTTGTTTAATAAGATAGATAGAAGAAAAGGGGAGACTATAACTTTAAAATTGACTGACTAACTTAACATTAGTGTACATCTATTGTTTTTTGTACACAAATAAAAGCGGGGAACGAATGAGATTATATCTAATAGCAGTGCACCCGATTGGTGATTATATACTGAATCAATGTTACAATTAAATAAGTTAATCAATAGGAGGCAAGGAAATGGGTAAAATATTAAATAAATTAACTTCTAATTATATAAATGATGTCTTAGTAAGATTGGCACACCATTCAAGTGCATTAGAAGGAAACACAATCACTCTTTCTGAAACAGCAACAATCATCTTAGATCAAACGTTGCCTAATAATTCTAGAATTACCAAAAGAGAGTACTTTGAAGTCTTAAATCACGAAGATGCTTTTGACTATATAATGAGCAATATCCAAAACAAAATTCCTTTATCCATTTCTGTCATAAAGGGTATTCATGAAAAACTAATGGATAGACTCCAGTACGATAAAGGTCAATTCAAAAAAGATGAAAATTATATAAGAGGTGTTGAATTTCAAACAGCAGCTCCAGATGATGTTTTAGGACTAATCAGTCATTTTGTTGAAAATTTAGACTATAGAATAAAAATGGCCGAATCGGAAGAAGAAATAATCAAAATAATATTGGAGTCACATATTATTTTTGAAAAAATTCATCCTTTCTCAGATGGAAATGGGCGTGGTGGAAGAATGATTATGATTTATTCATTACTTGAAAATAATTTAGCACCCCTTATTATAAAAAAAGAAAATCGCAATTTATATACTGAGATCTTACATGATGCTCAAACTAAGGAGTTTCCTGCCAATGACGACATTCAAAGATTTTATGATTTTGCTTTGCCACTTATAATTGAGGAAGAAAAAAGAATTATCTCATTTTACAATCAAGAAAAACAACAAATTCCCGATGATGAGATAAAAGATTAAGGTTAATTGCGCAGTGAATCTAGGACATTTAGGGTAAGCTTTAACCACTATGTTTCACAATGCAACTAATTGCCCGAAATAGCTTCCTTACATCTATTTAAACAATGAACTGATTAATGAATCTAGGCATTAGTACCTATGAATCTGCTGTAAAACGGCTTGAATGCATGCTGCAACAGTCTTGAATTGACTAGTGAATGGTTTATAAATGCCTTGTTGTTAATGCTAGATTAGATTCAGCAGTTATTGCTCGATAAGTTTCGGCACTTT
>CAYROB010000219.1:0-2357 GCA_964425775.1 uncultured Carnobacteriaceae bacterium | reverse complement strand
CAATCTTCTTTAGAAACCCCCATCTGTGAACTTTACAGTGCGGGGAGGTTCATCAGGGCCTGAATATGGTAATATAAACGAGTTAAAGACTTTAAGAAAGATAGGTTGAATCATTATGTCACGTACACAAAAAAATGTTTATATTGCCTTACTCGCAGCGCAAGCGGCGGTCATTTCATTAATTGAAGGTTTAGTCCCAAATTTACTCGCTTTTGCGCCTGGTGCGAAAGTCGGTTTAGCCAATATTGTTACTTTGGTAGCCATTTTCACCTTGTCTTACCGCGATAGTTTCAAAGTGGTCGGCATGCGCCTTTTATTAACGACCTTACTTGGCGGTACCTTAGCTACTTTTATGTATAGTTTTGCCGGTTCGATTTTAAGTTACTTCGGCATGTTGCTTGTTTATCAATTAGGGCCAAAACGCGTAAGTTTTATTGGAATTAGTGCGACCGGTGGAATTTTGTTTAATATCGGTCAGTTGGGAGTTGCGAGTCTCGTTGCTCAATCCCTGTCCGTCATGTTGTATCTGCCCGTTTTATCTGTTGCGGGAATTATTGCGGGGGTGATTGTCGGTTTGGCTGGAAACTTTATGATGAAAAATATTGCGACTATCAAAAAGATGCAAAGTGAAGAAGCCCAAAAGAGTAAATTGGCCCGTGCTTGGTATGATGCCGGTACCGCCAAACAATTATAAAGCTATCAAAAAATCCCTCTAGAGCATTCTCTTGGAGGGATTCTTTTTATTGATATTCTTTTTCTAAAATCATACGGTCAAAGACTGCCGTCAATTGGACAGCGACTAGACCTAAAATAAGTCCCAGTGCCACCCCGACAATTGATTGGTACAGACTCATTGATCCAAAGTAGACATTCGCACTAACAAAGGTTGCGCCAGCCACTTCAAAGAATGGGAAGACTTGCAAAATGGTCATAATAAATCCAAGTAAGAATGAAATAAAGGCAATCATTAAAATTGAATTCGGAAAAGCCGTTTGACCATAAACCGTTAAATAAGCTAATATTGGCCCAATAATAATTGATGGTAAGGTCTTTTTCGCTGCTTCTAAATTAGCACCCGCAAAAACAAAGATCGACCAACCAAGGAAGCCCGTCCAAGGCTCGATATTAATCGCAGCTGCTGCAAAAAACCAAATGGCCGCAATAATCCCGGCAGCTGTCGACATACCTAAATAGTAATTAAATTTTTCTTTAATTGTGAACACCTCATCTATTTTTTGTATTACTCTTTTTACTCATTTACCCAATTAAATGCTGGATTGGTTAAATTAAATGTATCGGTTATGCCATCAGACGTGTAAAGATCATAGTCTTTGGTCACAAAAACAGCCTCGATATCTTCCAATCCATTCACATAGGCTAAGCCTTCTTCAAGTCCTAGCGAAAAAACACCTGTTGACAGCGCATCGCCATCAATTGATTTTTCTGAAATAATGGTTACTCCGGCAATTTCATTGTCAAAAGGATAGCCTGTTTCTGGATTCAACAAGTGGTGATATTGTACACCATCTACTTCTAAGTAACGCTCGTAAATTCCAGAGGTAACAATTGAGCGGTCTTTTAAGTTTAAAAAGCCAGCAATATCTCCCCGGGTAGAAAATGGATCTTGAACGCCGACATTCCAGCCGCCTTCCTCACGTTTTGGAGAATCCCCTCGTATAAGTAGGTTCCCTCCCAAGTCGACCATTGCGACCGTGACACCTTCATCAATCAGTACTTGCATTGCTTCATCCGCTATATAACCTTTGGCAATCGCGCCCAAATCCACACTCATACCTGGTTTTTCTAGGTAAACTGTTTTGTCTTCCGCGTTCAATTGAACGTGTTCGTGTTCCACTAACGGCAATACTGCGTCAATTTCATCTTGACTGGGTAGACGGGCATCGTCATAGCCAATACGCCATAAATCAACGATTGGTCCAATAGTATAATCAAAACCATCATCTGGACTCTCACTGTATTCGGCTGACTTTTGCAGAAGCTCGAACAGATCATCGGAAACTTTCACACTGGACTTCCCAGCATTTTGGTTAATTTGAAATAATTCCGTTCCATCTTCATTGACGGTAATCTTTTCTTCCAATTCTTTAATCCGGTCAAAGGCCAAATCAATCGCCTCTTCCTTACCTTCATCATAAACTTGGACAATCACATACGTACCCATTAAAAACTCTTTGCGATCAGCTGGCTCATCCATTAAAACAACTTCATCCTCGGCACAACCAGTGATCATAAACAACGCGAGTAAAAACACTAGCAAAATATTTCTTTTATCTGTTCGTTTCATTTTGCACCTCCATTCTCTATTATACATTAAAAAACAGACAGGAAAAAGCCCT
>CAYROB010000218.1:1221-2373 GCA_964425775.1 uncultured Carnobacteriaceae bacterium | reverse complement strand
AGAGTATTCACCAAATCCAGTATAATATGCTGCTTGTAATTCGTTATCCTTAGACTATGTATGGTAATCACCAAGATTACTTTACTTAAGCGTATATTATTCGTATTATGTAGAGCATGGGTTTAAACTATGAATTACTTGTTTGAAACTCATGAATAAATATTGTAATAGGATGGAGGGTAATAAATGTTAATGTTAAAAAACGACAATGGAGTGGTTAAAAAAGCTCCTGTTGGTTTTAGTTGGACTACTTTCTTTTTTGGTTTTTTCGTTCCACTTTTTAGAGGAGACTTCAAATGGGCATTGATTATGTTTTTTTCAATGTTGATAGTTGGTGGAGCTACTTATGGAATTGGTGGTATAATTTTAGGTATTGTTTATTCTGTAAAATATAACGAATGGTTTCTTAATGATTTGCAAGACAATGGGTACCAGATTATGAAGTAAGTAAGCTCCATCAGCGCTGAAGTACTGAGCTTTTTGAAGATCATGTGTTTTTAGCAGCAAGTCATCTATCGAGCTGAAACAACATGTTATTGAATACAAAACACCCTTACTCCCGACTTAGATGGTTAGATTAAGGGTGTTTATTGAGAATAGTCCTTTACTTAGGATTCATCCATTTACATAGGTAAAAGTTGCCACCATGTATACCGGTTTTAGACACGAAAAAGGGCCCACCGGAAATACCGATGAACCCTTTAATAATCGATGCGCACGAGAAGATTTGAACTTCCACAGGGAATATTCCCCACCAGCCCCTCAAGCTGGCGCGTCTACCGTTCCGCCACGTGCGCTTATTTCAACTGCAACAAATATAATAACAGTTTTTATTTATGATGTCAATCTATCTAGTCAAAAAATCCGGTAGGTATGACATTATCATATGTTAATGACAAGTAATCAACACATAAAGAAAAACTCCTTGCTATTGTAAAGTACGCATGATATACTGATTAAGCTTATGCGATGAGCCGACCTGAACATTTGATAGATATATTAAATATATATCATAAGGTCATTTGCACATTACTTGCATGAGAATGAAAGTAATGAAGAGCTAATGGATGTGAACATTACTCTTATCTATATAATATAAAAATTAAATAGATTGCCAGCAAGCGTAGACAAGACCTGTCTGCGTTTTTTTTG
>CAYROB010000218.1:0-1211 GCA_964425775.1 uncultured Carnobacteriaceae bacterium | reverse complement strand
GAACTTTGCCCGAGGTTTTCTTACTTTTTGGGGTGTATTTGAAAAAAAGAAAAAACAGACAAAAGTTGATCTTAACTTTTGCCTGTCTGTAATTGAGGGATTTTTATTTAATTATGCTGTTTCAGCTTCTAGTAACTTTTCATGAATTTCTGCAAGTCGAATATCTCGAATTTCACGAGGTAAGAACATACGAATTTCTTCTTCGTTATAACCAATTTGTAATCGACGATCATCCATAATGATAGGGCGGCGGATTAAACTTGGCTCCTCAATTAACAAGTCCAATAATTCACTCATTGTTAACTGATTAATGTCATTCTCTAAATTTTTATAAGCTTGAGAACGATAGGAAATGATTTCTTCTGTACCTTCATCAGTCAACATAAGAATCTCTTTGATTTCATCTTTTGTCAGAGGCTCATGATAGATGTTTTTTTCAACATATTTTAAATCTTGTTCCTCTAACCAGTTTTTGGCTTTCCTGCATGATGTACAACTTGGTGAAACATATAGTTTAATCATAAAAAATCTTCTCCTTTAGAAAAGGTTTTGTTCGCTTCATCAGTTGATAGAACAGCATCTATACATTAATTCGTATATATAGAACATAAATGATAGCGATTAAGTTCTCGTTTACAATTATAACAGTTTTGTTGTAAAAAAACAAGTTTTCTTCTAGCTTTCTAATAAGAATATGAGGGTAAATACAGATAGTGTTTTGTTATCTCTGTTATTTTTTGAGATATGCTTTATAATTAATATGTAGCAAATATTAAAAAGGAGGAAAAAACATGTTTGAACAACTAAAGAAACTAGCGATGATTGGTATAGGTGGAACAGCATTAGCCGTTGAGAAAGTAGCAGAATATGTTGAGGACTTGGTCAAACAAGGTAAGTTGACTGTAGATGAGGGGAAAAAATTAACAGAAGAGCTCATCCGTAATAAAGAAAAAGAAGTCACTGAAAAAGGTCGAGAAGAAATTGAAGCCATCCTTTTAGAAATGAATATTGCACAGCGGAAAGATATTGAAGCTTTAGAAACGAGGATAGAGGATTTAGAAGGCCAACTAGACAATAAAGAAGAGTAAGTTAATAATATAAGATACGGCGAGGAGGGTGGATATGACAGAAAATGGTAAGAAGTCTAACCGGGGGCGTTTAACAGAAATAGGAACAGTTTTAGCTTCCTATGGTTTCGGCCATATTTATCG
>CAYROB010000217.1:0-2424 GCA_964425775.1 uncultured Carnobacteriaceae bacterium | reverse complement strand
CATGTTCCAAGCGATCGGCTTCGGCATGGACTTCATCCCATTTGAAATTTAATTTTTCATAGAGAAAAACTTCCCAGAGTCGATGTTTACGTATCAATTGATTGGCTGACTTAATTCCTTTTTCGGTCAATTGGACCCCTTTATACGGGATATGGGAAATTAAATTTTCTTTAGCGAGTCGAGCATTCATTTCGGAAACAGATGCAGCGGAAACTGCTAGTGAAGCAGCAATATCTTTGTTTGATACATTTTCATGTGCTCCATTTAGATCATGAATAGCTTTTAAATAGTCTTCTTTACTTGGTGAGATACTCAATGGATAGCCCCCTTATTGAAAAATCAAAGTAACAACGAATAAGCAATTGACAATATTTATCATATCTTTATTTTAGGCTAACCTAAATTATAATGCAAGTTTATCGACAACTTATTTTAAAATTAAAAAAACAAGATGGTTCGAATTCGAGTCATTATTCTTGTGGGCATTTGTCATTGTTGGTAATATGAATTTAGAGAAAAGTTTTAGACAACTAACAGGAGGAATTTAGACATGGTTAAAGTAGGAATAGTAGTAGGAAGTATACGTAAAGATTCACTTTCAGAGAGAGTAGCAAAGGCATTGGTTTCTTTATTACCAGAAGGCTACGAAGCTGAGTACTTAGAAATTGGGCAATTACCATTGTATAATCCAGATTTAGATCAAGATACACCAAAAGAATATACTGGATTTCGAAAGGCAGTAGCAGGAGTAGACGCAGTGATTTTCGTCACACCTGAGCACAACCGTACAATCCCGGCAGCACTTAATAATGCATTAGATATCGTTTCTGTACCTAATAACGAGTGGAGTGGCAAACCAGCATTGATCGCGAGCCAGTCACCTGGATTAATTAGTGGTTTTGGCGCAAACCATCATTTACGTCAAGTACTTGCATTTTTAAATATGCCTACAGTACAACAGCCAGAAGTTTACCTTGCACAGACACATGAATTAATTGATGAAAATGGCGAGTTCTTAAAAGAGGGAACTGAAGAGTTCTTACAGTCAGCAGTCGATACATTAATCAAAATGATTTAGGTCTTTAAAATCAATTGGTCATTTAGTTCGAATTCGAGTCATTATTCTTGTAGTTACTTTTAAATATTGTTAACATGAATGCAAGAGTATCTAAAAAATTCTAGGAGGAATTCAATCATGGTTAAAGTTGGAATAGTTATAGGAAGTACACGTGTTGGTTCATTTTCAGAAAGAGTAGCAAAAGCAGTTGCATCATTGTTACCAGAAGGGTATGAAGCAGAGTTTTTAGAACTAGGTCACTTACCATTATACAGTCAAGATATGGATGAAGATGCACCAGCAGAACACACAGCGTTTCGTAATACTGTAGGTGAATTGGATGCACTCATTTTTGTCACACCAGAACACAACCGTTCAGTGCCAGCAGCACTTAAAAATGCACTAGATATTGCATCACGTCCTTACGGTGCAAACAAGTGGGCAGGAAAACCAGCACTAATCGTTAGCCAATCCCCTGGAGCAATTAGTGGATTCGGTGCCAACCATCACTTACGTCAGATTTTAACATTCTTAGATGTACCAGTAGTACAACAACCAGAAGTATATATTGGAGCTACCCATGAATTGTTTGGAGAAGAAGGCGAGTTTCTGAAAGATGGTACAGCAGGCTTCTTACAATCAGCAGTCGATGCCTTTGCTGACTTAGTCAAACGCTATAACTAAGATTAAATAGTAACTTAAATAAATAACAGCCATTATCTTACAATTAACTTGTAAGATAATGGCTTTTTTTCATGACTTTACTTTTCTTGTTAAATTAAAAGATAATTACTTAGCTTAAAGCGGATCTTCCGTTATACTAAAAGCAAGGAGGGTGAGTAAAATGACAGATATGTATGATGAGTTTACGAGTGAGTTTAACAAGCTTCATGATGTATTGAAAGAGCGAGCAAAGAAAGATGATGACTTTTTTTCTTTATTAAAACGATTAGAGAGAGATCCAATTGTTTCGCGCTACAAAGATGAGTTACATATTGTACGCAAGCTACGTAATTTACTTGTTCATGAGAGGGGAACACTTGCCTATAATATAGCGACACCTTCTGAAAGAATTGTGAAGCAGCTGAGGTTTATTCGGCAACAAATCATTCAACCGACAACTGCTGGAGAACACTTCAGTCGGGAAGTATTTTCTTTTAATGTTGAAAATTCCTTAGAACGTTTGCTTTATTTCATTAATCAAAAGCATTTATACCAATTTCCTATTTTTGATGAAGAAGGTCTTGCAGGGGTGATATCCCACAACGGTATAACTAATTGGTTGGCGCATGATTTTTCTAAAAATGCAATTGATTTTAGTCAGGTGAAAATTAGAGATATTGTAGCAGATGAGAATAGTTATTATC
>CAYROB010000216.1:0-2424 GCA_964425775.1 uncultured Carnobacteriaceae bacterium | reverse complement strand
TCATCATTCATATTAATCTCCCACCGTTCTATATTTTTCTCTTGTTCATCTTACCTAAAAGTACCCTATACTTCAATCATTTTTACCTATACGTAAGTAATTTGATTGAATTATTCACTTTTTTCTTCTAACCATTTTTTAGCTGCCGTAAATGCATCTTCAATACCTTCTGGATTCTTTCCTCCAGCTTGTGCCATCTTCGGACGTCCTCCACCACCACCGCCAACTTTTGGCGCAATGTCTTTAATTAAATCGCCTGCTTTTAGTCCTGATTCCATTGCTTGATCACTCATAGAAACGAGCATGTTTACTTTACCTTCTGTAGCTAAAGCTAGTACTAGGACATCTGATGCTTTTTCTTCTTCCCAATTATCAGCAATCTTACGTAACTGATCAATATTTTTAGCATCAATTTTTTCTGTAATTAGCGTAAAGTTACCTGCTTGGATAACATTCTTAAATATGTCTTGTGCTTGTACATTCGATAATTTTGCTTGCAGCGACTCATTTTCACGACGCAAATCAGCGATTTCTTTATACATACTTGATACTTGATCAATTACACGTTCAATCGTTTGTGCTTTTGTAAGTTCTGCTGTTTTAGATAATATCTCAAGTTTATCATCAATCCATTCGATTGCACCTTCACTTGTGCGCGCAACGATTCGGCGTACTCCAGCACCTATTCCCGATTCAGTTGTTATTTTAAACAGCCCGATATCAGATGTGTTTTTAATATGTGTTCCACCACAAAGTTCAATTGAATAATCATCAATTGACACCACTCGAACGATGTCACCGTATTTTTCTCCAAATAAAGCCATTGCACCCATTTCACGTGCTGCTTCAATTGATGTTTCGATTGTTTCGACTGGATAAGCTTCTGAAATCTTGTCATTGACAATTTTTTCAATTTGATCTAGTTCTTCAGTCGTTAACTTCTCTAAGTGTGTAAAGTCAAAACGTAAATGATCTGATGCAACTAAAGATCCTGCTTGACTTACATGCTCTCCTACTACATCCTTCAGTGCTTGATGTAATAAATGAGTAGCTGTATGGTTTCGTTCAATCAGCAAACGTCTCAAGTATTGGACTTCTAGAATATAAGTTTTACCTAGTTCTAATGTCTCAATTGTTTCAACAACATGCAAGTTTTGACCTGCTGGTGCTTCTTGCGTATCTGTGACTCGCGCAACAATTGTTCCAGCTTGATCACGGATAAGTCCACGGTCGCCAACTTGGCCACCTTTTTCTGCATAGAAAGTCGTTTCGTCAAATACCAATTGAGCTTTCATTCTGGCAGGTATTTCAGATACAAATTCATCATCAAGAATAATTGTATTCAATGAACTTTCTGTTTTTAATTTATCATAACCAATGAATTTACTCTCAGCATCTAATTGCAATAATAAGTCAGATTGAATTTTCATTGATTGATCATCTGAACGAGCGGCCCGAGCTCTCTTACGTTGCTTTTCCATCTCTTCTTTAAAGCCTTCTAAATCAATTTTAAAGCCTTGTTCCTCAGCGTATTCTTCCGTCAATTCAACTGGGAATCCAAAGGTATCATAAAGTAGGAAGGCATCTTTTCCTGATACTTTCAGCACATCTTGTTCTTTAAGTAGATTGAATATTTCAATTAAATGCTCCAATCCTTCAGTTAATGTTTCGTGGAATCGAGCTTCTTCATTTTCGACCACTCGAATAATAAAATCTTCGGCTTTTAGTAAGTTTGGATAAGCATCGCTCATAATTTCGCCAACTACTGGAATTAATTTTGTTAAAAATGGCTCATTAATATTAATTCTTCGACCGTGCATAACTGAACGTCTAATTAGACGTCGTAAAACATATCCACGACCTTCATTCGAAGGGAGTGCTCCATCTGCAATCGCAAAAGCAACTGTACGTATATGGTCTGCAATTACTTTAAAACTTTGTTGCTGATCTCCGGCAGTTTCATAGTCTATACCTGAGATTTCTTCGATTTTTTCTATAATTGGAATAAACAGATCTGTTTCAAAGTTTGTCGGTGCATCTTGCATAATTGAAACGATTCGCTCTAATCCCATTCCCGTATCAATATTTTTATTTGGTAATAGCTCACGACTACCATCTGGCAAGCTATTATACTGAGAGAATACTAAGTTCCAAATCTCTAACCAACGCTCATTTTCTCCACCAGGATAACTTTCTGGGTGGTCTGCTGGTAAATCGTTGCTTTCCGGACCACGATCATAGAATATTTCAGTTTGTGGACCTGAAGGACCTTCACCAATTTCCCAATAGTTTTCATCCTCATCTAGTACACGGTCTGCTGGCAAACCTACTTTGTTTTCCCAAATTTCACGTGCTTCGATATCTTCTGTATGAACTGTTACATATAACTTTTCAGGATCTAAATCCATCCATTCTTCTGCTGTC
>CAYROB010000215.1:0-2468 GCA_964425775.1 uncultured Carnobacteriaceae bacterium | reverse complement strand
ACATCTGGTAAGTCTACTTCACTTCGATCAATTCTTAAATATGAATACGGATTGTTTTGAACGAGTTCTTCCGCTTCTTTTCGATTCATGACATCATAAGGTAAACTAGCTACTTTATCGACTAATTCAGCTTTAGGACGGATGGCTTTAAAAGGTTGTATATCTACCATTATATGACTCCTTCTTATCATTTGTTTTTTATGAGACGGGCACTTAATATATTTTCGGCATTTTTAATATTAGTAACTAACTCTTCAAGTAAAACAGGATCCGTTTCATCAAGTTCGATTAAAGTATAGGCATATGCTCCTTTTGATTTATTCATAAAGTGTACGATATTGATATTGTGTTGACCAATTTCATCTACTAATAAACTCAACATATTGGGGACATTGCGATTCACTATCGCTATACGGGTTTCAGTTTCAATCTCCATCTCAACGTTTGGAAAATTTACCGCATTTTTTATATTTCCTGTTTGAATAAAATCACTTAACTGATTTGCAGCCATAACTGCACAAATTTTCTCAGCTTCAGTAGTCGAAGCACCTAGGTGAGGAAAAATCAAACAATCTTTTCTCCGGACAAGTTCCTCGGTGGGAAAGTCCGTCATATAAAGTTGTAATTGATTATTATCTAACGCTTTTAAAACTGCCTCATTATCCACGAGCACATCCCTAGAAAAATTTAATAAAATGGCTTCATTTTTCATTTGTTCGATAGCTTGTTCATTAATAAGATAGTGATTGCTTTCAACCGCCGGAACATGGATAGTAATAAAATCAGCAGTTGTGTAAATATCAGAAAGATTATCTACTCGTTGAATATAACGATGTAATTTATCGGCCGGGTCTTTTTTGATGTATGGATCATAACCAATCACTGTCATTCCTAAATCAATTGCTGCATTCGCCACTAAGTGCCCAATCGATCCTAAACCAATTACTCCTAATGTTTTCCCTTTAATTTCAGTCCCTTTAAATTGACTTTTCCCTTTTTCAACTTGTTTGGGAATGTTATCACCCGTTAAGTTTTCTGCCCAAATATTAGCCGGAATCATTTGGCGGACAGCAATTATCATTGAAGCAATTACTAATTCGCTTACTGCGTTCGCATTTGCACCGGGTGTATTAAATACCACCACCCCATTTTCCGTTAAGCGGTCTACAGGGATGTTATTGACCCCTGCCCCTGCACGAGAGACCCCAATCAATTTTTGTGAGATTTCCATATCATTTAAATCTTCACTACGTAAAATAATCGCTTCAGGATTTTCAGTATTCACTAAATTAAACCCTTTATCTTCGAGAATGTTTAAGCCTTCTTGAGCAATTGCATTATATACTTTTACATCCATCATACTTTTTCTCTCCCTTTTACAATTTTTTCAAAGTCATTCATTACTTGAATTAAAGCTTCAACGCCTTGAATGGGCATTGAATTATAAATGGATGCGCGCATTCCACCAATTGATCGGTGCCCTTTAATATTTTTAATCTGGTGTTTGTTCGCATAAGTAATGAATTTTTTATCTAAGCTTTCATCACCCGTTATGAAAGGAATATTCATTAACGAGCGGTCTCTTCCAAATACTGTAGCTTTAAATAATTTTGAGTGATCTAAATAATCGTAAAAGAGATCGGCTTTTTCTTTATTTAACTGATAGACCGCTTCTAACCCACCTAAATTTTCTACCCATTCTAAAACTAGATTTGACATATAAATGGCATAAGTTGCAGGTGTATTATACGCAGACTCCTTTTTAGCATGCGTGTTATAATTTAAATAAGCCGGTAAACTTGGATTCAAATTGAGTAAATCTTTTCGAATAATTACAATTGTCAATCCGGCAATACCTAAATTTTTTTGCGCTCCGGCGTAAATTAAACCGAATTTATTCACATCAATAGGTTCGGATAATATATTTGAACTCATATCAGCAACCAACGGGATATTTTCCGTGTCGGGAAAATCCGTAAATACTGTTCCTTCAATTGTATTATTTGTAGTGATATGCACATAATCATAGGCCTGAAAATCATTGGTCCACTCTGGAATATAAGTAAAATTCTTATCTTCACTTGTTGCAATGATATCTATTTCTACACCAATTTCTTCAGCAGCTTCGATTGCTTTTTTCGACCAATTTCCCGTATGAATAAAAGCAGTTTTCCCATTTTTATTTAGATTCATAGGAGCCATTAAAAACTGTCCACTCGCTCCCCCTTGGAGAAACAAAACAGCATAATCTTCTGATACATTCATCACTCTTCTTAAGCGGTCTTCTGTATCTTCCATGATTTCTTGATAATCTTTTGAACGATGACTCATTTCCATGACAGACATCCCTGTGTCTTTATAAGAAACCAGTTCTTCCTGTGCCTTTTTTAAAACTTCAAGTGGTAATTGTGCTGGCCCTGCTGAAAAATTCCATACATTTCTCATTCTTTTTTCCTCCTCAATTTTAA
>CAYROB010000214.1:0-2470 GCA_964425775.1 uncultured Carnobacteriaceae bacterium | reverse complement strand
AAAGGCCGATTGCAAGTTTTCTAAATACTTCAGCTTGTTGGTTGGTTGACAGAATGTTTTCTTCGTTTTTTATGGGCCCCATGTTTAAGATATCATGGTACCGTTCAGAATAGTACATCGCCCAGACGGGGAGTAAAGTAAACAATGGTGCCATTTGTGGAAATGAATCAGTTGTATAAGATGGGATGATTAAGTCGGTTAACGTTCCCAATAAAGCTGCCAAAAAAATGGCACTTAAAAGAAGCTTTGCTTGCCGAATTCTTCCTTTATCTTGTAATCGAATTTTCCATTTCCAAACCACAATAATACTGGCAATCAGATAAACTCCATAAAAAAGATAGTAAAGATAATCCCAAGTGTTATTTACAGTGCTGTTTATCCAGCCTGTGTCTACTTTGATCAGATTATATTGAAGGACTGCCATCTTGTTTGAAAAAGAAAAGACAAACATTAAAAAGAGTGATGGAATATACAGGAGGGGTCGAAACTTACAAAGTTTACTCTTGCTGTCAGTGATTAGTAAAAAGAAATGCAAAATTAAACCAAAAATTGACGTCCAACCAATTGCAGCAAAACGCCTCCAAAACAAAGCATCTTCAACAGTGCTTTGTGAATTGGCCATGGCAAAGCCCAAAGACCAAATACTTAATGCAAGACTCAATAGTAGAAAGATCTGATTGATTTTCAACTTTGGATTTAATCGGATCATGTATATTCCCCAAGAAGGAGGCAAGAAAGCACCTAAAAAGAATAATAACGAAAAAATTTCAGCTGAGTTTTCATAAGTGTCTCCCTGGAAAAATTATATTTATAACTTCTAGATATCTTTTCTGTCTCTAATTAAGAAATATCTAAAGAAAGATAGAAAAGGTATTTTTTAAAAAGAGGATAACTTTTAATTGTATCATTATTGAAAGAAAGAATTTCTACTATCGTAAAGATATTTGCGTATAATAGCAACTTTTTTCATAGGGAAATTAAGAGTTATTAACTTGAGTAAGCGATTAGTGTATAATAGAGTTTGAATAGGTAAAATTAAAAGGAGTGGTGTACTTTTGTATGCAGATAATTATTGGAAAATAGGTGTGTTGTTTCTCTTTTTATTTTTATCGGCTATGTTTTCGGCAAGTGAAACAGCCTTAACATCACTTAATAATATTAGAGTTCAACAGATGACAGAAGAAAAGGTAAAGGGGATCGACAGAGTCAACAAACTGTTGAGCGACCCGAATAAATTGTTAAGTTCGATTTTAATTGGAAATAACGTAGTAAATATTGGTGCATCTTCTTTGATGACCTCACTAGCAATTGATTTGTTTGGAAATACTGGAGTAGGGATCGCTACGGGTGTTATGACGTTATTGATTTTAATCTTTGCGGAGATCACTCCAAAATCACTAGCTGCTCAAAATGCTGAGCAATACTCCCTTAAACTATCCGGCTTTGTCTATTTGAATATGCTATTTGTCACTCCGGTTAGTCTCGTCTTATCTAGAATTACGGGAGGCTTAATTAAATTTTTAGGTGGAGATGTGGGAGAAGACAGAAAATATATTACGCATGAAGAATTAAAAACGATTGTGAAGGTCAGCCATAAAGAAGGTGTCCTTGAGGGTGAAGAAAAAGATATGATTCAAAATGTTTTCGACTTTCGAGATTCGCATGCAACTGATATAATGATTCCGCGTGCTGATATGGTCGCCATCGATATCAACTTGCCACAAAAAGAAATTATTGACATTATAAGCGGTAAAAAGTATTCCAGAATTCCGGTGTATGATGGAAATGTAGATAATATAATCGGGATATTGCATCTTAAAGATTTAATATTTTTAGATAGAGATGATGTAGCAACAATTAATTTCAGAGATTATTTACGTAATGCCCATTTTACTTATAGTTTCAAGCCGATTAAAGATTTGTTTCAGAAAATGAAGAAAGACCGCATTCATATGGCGATTGTCATTGATGAATATGGTGGAACCGAAGGAATTGTGACACTGGAAGATTTGATTGAACAAATTGTCGGGGACATAGAAGATGAATATGATAGTTTTACTCGAAGAATTGAAAAAGTCAGTGAAGAAGAATATTTAGTCGATGGCAATATCAAAATTGAAGAAATAAATAGGCTGTTAGATGTCGATTTAGCTTCTGAAGATTATGATACAATTGCTGGCTTTGTCATTGGGTTAATCAATCGTTTTCCTGATTTACATGAACAAGTTCCGTATGAAAACCTTGTTTTTTCAGCTGAAAGCATTGATAAAAACAGAATTGAGAAAGTACGGATTGTTAAAAATGAGATACTCGAAGAATAGAAAAAAAAACGAGCCCCCTGTTCCGGAAAAGGAGCAAGGGGTTCTTCTGTTTCCAGCGACTTTCACGGTAATTGGTCGTAGGCTAATCGATCGATAATGTCTTTGTGTTTTGGATACAGTTCGAGTAAATAACTTTTTGTAAATAACGT
>CAYROB010000213.1:0-2485 GCA_964425775.1 uncultured Carnobacteriaceae bacterium | reverse complement strand
TTGATCGTATTGAGAAACGAACCGTTCAATTTAGTCATGGGCCAATTGAATTAAAAAGACGACGTATGCGAAAAAAAGGAATGAAAAGTATTGTTCCTTTAGACGCAGCCATTGGGCTGGAGCCTTATAAACGGTACTCACCATTGGTGGAAATGAAAGCTGTCTGCTTAGCGGCTGACTCCGTTTACCGAAAAGCATCCGATGCGATTGAGTTATTAACGCCTTTGTCAATCAGTCATGGGGCGATTCATTCAATGACGCAACGAATTGGGGAAACCATTCAAAATTGGACAGACGAAGCGCCTCTTCATGATGAAACACTTATTAGGGACAAGAAAAAAGTCCCTGTGCTCTTTATTGAAGGCGATGGCTTATTACTTAAAGGACCTGTGGGAAAACGTCCAGAACTGCATCGTGTCCAGATTCATGAAGGGGTCATCATGGATCGTAAAAGACCTAGATTAAAGAATTCTTTAACGTTTGAAAGTACAGAATCAAGCCGAAAGGCTTTTGAACGGGCTGGGAAATGGATTGAAAAAGAATATGATTTAAGAACCACCATTGTTATTTCAAATAGTGATGGTGGAAGTGGCTATGAACGGGATAAATTTGATGCGATTATCGGTCAAACACAAAGACATGAGCACTTTCGTGATGCTTACCACGTGAACAGAAAAATAAAAGAACGACTTAGTTTTGATAAAAAGATGGCAAATTTAATGATTCAAGCGGTCCGTTTGTATGATCAGGAAAAAATTCATGCAATCTTACATACGACACTGTCTCGAATAAATGATAGTGAGAAAGAAGCCGATTACTCAGAGGCTGTAGTGAAACTAGAGAAGTATATCGAACGCAATTGGGAAAGTATTAAGCCGCTCAAAATGAGAGGTTTACCCGTTCAAAAAGGCTTAGGAGTTTGTGAGAGTAACCACCGTCCCTTTAGTTATCGTATGAAACATCAGGGACGTGGGTTCTCTAAAAAAGGTGCTGGAAACCTTGCGGCTGTCATCTCAGCTCGTCGAAACAAAACTTTTTTAAAGATTTTAACGACTGAACTGCCAGCATTTAAAGAAGAGTCAACCGACCGGTTTAAATATGCGGTACGAACCGCTTTAAAGAAAGTAAAGGCACAACCTTCAAAAGGTGCTGTATCAGGTAGAATCGCTAATTATGGGCCAACATCCAGTCCTATGGGACGGTTAGTCCAATTATTTAGTTAATCTATCTATGAAAAAATTGAATGATTATTGAATAAGGTCTTATTTATTTGAAAATAAGTTTCCGAGAAAATATTGACACATACTTTGTTTTCTTCTGACTCGATATTTTTGTTCCTTATGGTATGATAGACAGGTAAAAGAAAAAAGTTGAATTAGTTAGGAGTTATTTTTTGAATACAAAAAATCTGTTAGTTCCCATTTTCATCCGTTATGTCTTTTTTCTCATCAATTTTTATTTTACAGTGAAACTCGTTATGATTGCAGATTGGGGACTCTTCCCTTTAATATTAGCTGCTTTCGCTACAAGAGATTTTGTCCAAGCGAGTCAATTAACTAAAATCTACTATCATTTGAAAACTATTGATCGGAATAATAAAAACAAGGATTAGTTTCTCCATCCTTTAACAAAAAAATAAGCAGAGTCTCTCCATTTCTTGAATGGAACTCTGCTTATTTTAATTCTTTTGTTTATTCATTTTCATCCATAATAACATCACTGTATTGCACAAAATAAATCAGTGATTGAAGTTCATTACTTAAATCTACATTCATTGCTCGTACGTTTTCTGGTACCGTTAGACGAATTGGAGTAAAGTTCATAATTCCTTTGATTCCATTTTCCACCAAGCGATCCGTAATTTCTTGTGCAGCTTCACCAGGGACAGTAATAATCGCAACATCAAACTGCTGCGCTTTTATCTGTTCGCCTAAATCATCAATTCGATAAATCGGAACTCCTTCATAAATAGTATCCACCAAATCCTCATCAATATCAAAACCTGCACTGATTCGAATATTATTTTGACTTTGGAAATTATAATTTAACAATGCTCGGCCAAGATGTCCAACACCAATTAAGGCAACATGGGTTAATTGCTCTTGGTTTAATTGTTTACTGAAAAAATTCAATAAATCTTCTACATCATAACCATAGCCTCTCTTGCCCAAAGCACCAAAATAGGAAAAGTCTCGTCGGATGGTTGCACTATCAATTTTAACTGCATTACTTAAATCGGCAGACGATACTTTTTTCTTTCCGGAACTAAATAAATATTGTAAATAGCGATAATATAAAGGTAGCCGTTTCGCTGTTGCGCGCGGTATTTTTTTATCTTTCATTTTTACACTCCATTCTTTCATTTTCATTCAGCGTCTATTTAATTTTTTGTGAATTAAAACACAGCACAAACAAGTCTAATTCCCTATCATTATAACAAGTCAAATCAATTAATCAAAGTATTATACCTCTTTTTTTCACAAAC
>CAYROB010000212.1:2101-2522 GCA_964425775.1 uncultured Carnobacteriaceae bacterium | reverse complement strand
AATTAAGGGGATGGTGTAACAATGGAACATAAAAAAGAGCATCATACAGATGAAAAGCTTGAACACGAGCACGATCATAATCATGAGCACGGACAATTGCCAATCATTTTATATTTTATAGGTTTAGCGTTAGCATTGATTGGCTTGTTTTTAAGCAAAAGCAATTCTTTGATAGCAAATATATTATTTTCAATTGCTTCAATTAGTGCGGGGTACCATGTCATTATTCTTGAAGGAATTGGTGAGACAATTTCAAATACAAAAAATAAGGGAAAGTTTACACCAAATTCTCATATCTTAATGGGGATTGCTGCTTTCGGTGCATCACTTATCGGAGAATTTTGGGAAGGAACCTTATTGATTCTCATTTTTGCAGGAGCTCATTTTTTAGAGCATTATGCAGAAGGTCGAAGTAAACGTG
>CAYROB010000212.1:0-2091 GCA_964425775.1 uncultured Carnobacteriaceae bacterium | reverse complement strand
AAATTACTAAGTTACTTGAAATGAATCCAACGACAGCAAGACGGATTGACTCTAAGGGAGAAACAACAATTGTTGATGTAAGTGAACTAAAAGTAGGCGATCAGCTCCAAGTATTGAATGGTGATCAAATTCCGATAGACGGAATCATTTTAACCGGATCAAGTTCGATTGATGAATCATCTATTAGTGGTGAAAGTATTCCGAAAGAAAAAGCAGCAGGTGCCGAAGTTTTTGGAAGTACGATTAATGGGACAGGCAGTTTTACAATGGAAGTAACTAAAGAAGCAAAAGATACGGTTTTTGCGAAGATATTAGAACTAGTCAGTCAAAATCAAGATAACAAAACAAAGGCTTCAACGCAGATTGAGCAATTTACGCCTAAATACGTAAAAGCTGTATTAACAATTATTCCATTAATCATCTTGCTAGGACCATTTGTTTTTAGCTGGACTTGGTCAGAGAGTATTTATCGAGGACTTGTTTTGTTAGTTGCTGCATCACCTTGTGCCTTAGCAGCTGCAACAGTATCGGTAACATTATCCACCACTTCAAACTTAGCAAATAAAGGAGTACTTTCAAAAGGAAGTGCGTACTTATCTCAACTAGCAGAAATTAAAGCTATCTCTTTTGATAAAACAGGAACACTCACTAAAGGAAAACCTGAAGTGACGGATTATTATTTTAGCGAAGATATTGATAAACAACGCATGATTGATATTGTTGTTGCACTCGAAAAAGAATCCAATCATCCGCTCGCAAATGCGATATTAGATAAGTTTCAAGCTACATCAATTTTAGCAATTGATGTGGAGAATCAAATTGGAAAAGGTTTAGAAGGGATTTATCAAGGAGATACCTATCGAATTGGAAAGCCAAGCTCCTTTGATGAGATATCGGCTGAATATAAGAATCTCGAGCATGAATGGGCAACAGAAGGGAAAACAGTTGTTTATTTAGCTGAAAATGAAGTCGTTATTGGCCTCATTGCTTTAATGGATGTAGCCAGTGCGAGTGCAAAAGAAACAATCGCCTATTTCAAACAAGCTGGTATTCACACCACGCTAATTACTGGAGATTCTGAAATGACTGGTCAAGCGATTGGAAAAGAATTAGGTATTGACGAAGTGATCGCAAATGTGATGCCAGAAGATAAATCCAATCTTATCCAAGCACAAAAAGAAAGGTATGGGATCACCGCGATGGTTGGTGATGGAGTGAATGACGCACCAGCCTTAATCAAAGCAGATGTGGGAATTGCGATGGGCGAGGGAACAGATGTTGCTGTTGATGTATCAGATCTTGTTCTAATGAACAATGACTTAGGGAAGCTAGTTCAAGCGCATCGAACATCATTAAAAATGAATCGTGTCATTTGGCAAAATATTATTTTTTCAATGACCGTCGTTGGCTTTTTAAGTATTGCAAGTTTACTAGGATTAGCAGATATCGCCATTAGTGTCACCCTTCATGAAGGAAGTACAATTGTTGTCATCTTAAATGGGCTGCGATTGTTACGCGCTGTATAAAACACTATTAGAATAGGTCAGATTGTAGTGCTGTTTAAAAGTTGGAGTTAATTAAATGTTAATAGCTAATTGAGTGCCTTGTTTTCGGTATGCCACCGGAGATAAGCCACTCATTTTTATTGTAAGCGTATTACTTGAGGTAAGGTAAGAAGAGGAGTAGACTCACTTTAAGTTAAAGATTCCATGCATGAAGCAGAAAGTTAAAAAAATACAGTAATTGCGATAGTCAGTAAAAAAACTGGTCAGCTAACAGAGGATTATTCGTTGAAATTAAGAAGGAGACTTTTTTAAAAAATAAAGGGAGGAGGGAGAATAATGGGTTTATTATGGCAATTGTTAATCGGTGCAATTATTGGTGCAATCGCAGGAGCTCTAACAAGTAGAGATTTACCAATGGGCTGGATTGGCAATATTGTTGCAGGTCTTGTCGGTTCTTGGTTAGGTGAAATGCTGCTTGGAGGTTGGGGACCAGAAATCGCAGGAATGGCAATCGTTCCATCAATTATCGGTGCAGTTATTCTTGTTTTAATCACATCAATGCTATTTTCAAATAAGAATCGATAAT
>CAYROB010000211.1:0-2526 GCA_964425775.1 uncultured Carnobacteriaceae bacterium | reverse complement strand
TGGAAAGATCATGTTTGAAGTTGGTGGAGTTTCTGAAGAAGTAGCTCACGAAGCATTGCGTTTAGCTTCACATAAATTACCAGTGAGAACGAGAATAGTTTCTCGTGAAGAAAGTGGTGACTCGCATGAAGGCTAAAGAATTAGTAGAACTATCCACTGAAGAGTTATTGAAAAAAGAAGCAGATTACAGACAAGAATTGTTTAACTTGCGCTTTCAATTAGCGACAGGACAACTAGAAAACACTGCGCGAATTAAGACAGTAAGAAAAAACATCGCACGTGTAAAAACAGTTTTACGTCAGGCAGAAACTGCATAAGAAGTCTTAGTGACTTAAAATGAAGGTTTTTATGTAAAGGAGGCAATACATTGACAGAACGTAATGAACGTAAAGTTTACGTTGGCCGAGTAGTTTCAGATAAAATGGACAAGACAATCGTTGTTGAAATTACAACAACTCAGCGACATCCTAAATACCACAAACGAATTAAAAGATCGACAAGATTAACAGCACATGATGAAAACAACATTGCAAAAGATGGGGACCTAGTTAAAATTATGGAAACCCGACCACTATCAAAAACAAAACGATTCCGTTTAGTAGAAGTAGTGGAAGAAGCAATTGTACTGTAATCATGAATAGTTGCTTGTAAATTGAAGGGAGGACTCTGACATGATTCAAACAGAAAGTCAAATTAAAGTTGCCGACAACTCTGGTGCTCGTGTTGTAAAAGTACTTAAGGTACTTGGAGGAGCAGGTGCAAGATATGCAAATATTGGTGACGAAGTTACAGTATCTGTTCGTCAAGCTACACCAGGTGGCGTTGTCAAAAAAGGTGAAGTGGTGCGTGCTGTAATCGTACGTACAAAAACAGGAGTACGTAGACCAGATGGTTCGTACATCAAGTTTGATGAGAATGCTTGTGTATTACTTCGTGATGATAAATCTCCACGAGGAACACGTATATTTGGTCCGGTAGCAAGAGAATTACGTGATAATAACTTTATGCGTATTATTTCGTTAGCACCGGAAGTACTTTAATAATTATTCAGATATAAGGAGGTGCACGAAATGTTAATCAGAAAAGGAGATACTGTAAAAGTTATTGCTGGAAATCACAAAGGTGAGACTGGCGAAGTTTTACAAGTACTACCAAAAGTAAACAAAGTTATTGTTAAAGATATGAAGATTGTTAAAAAACACCAAAGACCAACAGGGATGGGCCAAGAAGGCGGAATTGTTGAGCAAGAAGCACCAATGGATGCTTCAAACGTTCAGTTAGTTGATCCTGAAACAGGAGAAGCTTCAAGAGTTGGTTTTAAAGTTGAAGACGGTAAAAAAGTGCGCTATTTTAAAAAGACAGGAAACACTTTATAAAATAGATGAAATGAAGGGAGGCTATCTCTAAGATGAGTCGTTTGAAAGAAAGATATAATAATGAAATTGTAGATTCAATGGTTGAGAAGTTTGACTATGTATCAAAAATGGAAGTTCCTAAGATTGACAAGATTGTTCTAAATATGGGTGTTGGTGACGCTGTTGCAAACTCACGTAATTTAGAAAATGCAGTTAACGAATTAACGTTAATCGCCGGACAAAAGCCAGTAGTAACACATGCGAAGAACTCGATTGCTGGATTCCGTCTACGTGAAGGAATGCCAATTGGATGTAAAGTAACTTTACGTGGAGAACGTATGTATGATTTCTTGGATAAATTAGTAACAGTTTCTTTACCTCGAGTACGTGACTTCCGTGGAGTGAGTAAGAACTCGTTCGATGGACGTGGAAACTACACACTAGGTGTAAAAGAACAGTTGATTTTCCCAGAAATTTCTTATGATGATGTAAGCAAAGTTAGAGGACTGGATATTGTAATTGTAACAACTGCAGAGACTGATGAAGAATCTAGAGAGTTACTTACACAGTTAGGTATGCCATTCCAGAAATAATTTCGAGGAGGTAACGATACAATATGGCTAGAAAAGCATTGATTGAAAAGAACAAAAAACCAGCCAAGTTTTCTACACAAGAGTACACACGTTGTGAACGTTGTGGAAGACCACATTCAGTATACCGTAAGTTTAAATTATGCCGAATTTGTCTTCGAGAATTAGCACATGACGGAAAGATACCAGGATTGAAAAAAGCAAGCTGGTAATCACTAAAGATTTGGAAGAAGGAGGCTTATATAATGAGTATGACAGATCCAATTGCAGATTTCATTACACAGATTCGTAACGCAAATGCAGCGAATCATAAAGTAGTCGAAATACCTGCATCCAACATAAAATTCGAAATAGCACAAATCCTGAAAGAAGAAGGATTCATTAAAGATGCTAGATTGATTAAAGATGACAAGCAAGGTATTGTACGTATCAACTTAAAGTATACGGCAAACAATGAAAAAGTAATTACTGGATTGAAGCGTATTTCTAAACCAGGACTGCGTATTTATGCAAAAGCAGATGAAGTGCCTAAGGTACTTAATGGATTAGGAATTGCAGTAATTTCAACTTCAGAAGGAGTA
>CAYROB010000210.1:0-2531 GCA_964425775.1 uncultured Carnobacteriaceae bacterium | reverse complement strand
ATCTTCTTTAGAAACCCCCATCTGTGAACTTTACAGTGCGGGGAGGTTCATAATTGTTCCTTTGATTTCCTCGCTAGCAAAAGTAACATTGTACTCCTCAGCAGGCGAAGCTTCTTTTTTTAAGACTGAAACAAAACCAGCAATCAGTGTATCAGTATCCTTTTTTTGTAGGCTATCCTTAAACACTGGATCTTCATCCCATGGGAAGTCAGTTGTTTGCTGTGATTCTGTAGGTAAAACGATTGTTTCTTTTGGCTCTTCGATTATTACCGTTTCCGCAGCACCTGTTTTTGTAGTGTTTTCTACATTTGCATCCACTTTCTCATTACTGCATGAAACTAGTAAAACGGAACTCAATAATAGTACAATAATTTTATTCTTCATCATTTCTCCTTTGTTTATCGTGCTAGTAGGAATAATTTTACCATATAATCTTGTTAGAAAGTTAAAAGTCTTCTTTTCAACAAATTATGAATGTAAGATGAGAAAGCTATGGACTTTAATGAGAGATGGGTTATACTAGTAGACAAACGTACATTTGAATACTATCAATTTGATGATGGCATTTAAACTAGGGGGAATTAGTAAATTGAAAGATCATTTAGAGACTAAAAATGCATTAGGGTTCAACTCAAAATGGGGCTTTATCTTGGCTTCTGTTGGTTCTGCCGTCGGAATGGCAAATATATGGGGCTTTCCATATCGCTTAGGAAGTTATGGTGGGGGAACATTTTTATTTGCCTATATTATTTTCACTATTTTATTTAGTCGAGTTGGGCTAATCGCAGAGTTTGCGATCGGTAGAAGAGCTAAAACTGGAACAGTTGGTGCCTATGAAAATGCGTGGCAATCAGGTGGAAAACCTAAAACTGGAAAGTTGGTCGGATGGCTTCCGTTAATTGGTTCGATGTTTATCGCTATTGGATATGCAGTAATTACCGCCTATGTTTTAAAAAGCTTAACTCAATCGTTAACAGGAAGCTTAATGACGGTTGATCCAGAAACATGGTTTAATTCATTTGCCTTACAAAGTTATTCCGTCGTGCCTTATCATCTAATCGTGGTTGTAGGAACATTACTTACTTTATTATTGGGTGCGAAAAGTATTGAGAAAACAAATAAAATTATGATGCCATTATTTTTTATCTTAATTATGATACTAGCAGTTCGCGTTTCGTTTTTACCAGGAGCAATTGAAGGATATAAGTTTATGTTTACAATTCAATGGGAAGAATTGCTTAATCCAATGGTTTGGATCTGGGCAATGGGCCAAGCATTCTTCTCCTTGTCGATCACTGGAAGTGGAATGATTGTCTATGGTGCTTACCTAGGAGAGGACGAAGATATTCCGAATTCAGCAATTTATATTGGTATCTTTGATTTAGTTGCAGCAATCTCCTCAGCATTGGTTATTATTCCGGCATCTTTCGCTTATAATATCGATGTGGGATCAGGACCCGGACTATTATTTGTGACACTCCCTAAGATTTTACAAGATATTCCATTTGGACAAGTGTTTTCGATTATTTTGTTTACAGCCGTTTTATTTGGCGCAATTTCTTCCTTACAAAATATGTTTGAAGTGGTTGGTGAATCGCTGTTGAACCGTATACCGAATCTAAAGCGTGGCGTGATGCTTGTATTATTAAGTGTCATCACATTTGGAATAGGTGTGAACATGGAAGCCATCTCAAGCTGGGGACCTTGGATGGATTTTGTCTCAATCTATATTATTCCGATTGGAGCAACACTTGGGGCAATATCTTGGTTCTGGATTATGAAAAAGGAAGATATTTTAGATGCAGTGAACTTAGGTGCTAAAAAGAAAGTTGGCGCCAGCTGGTATAATGTGGGCCGATTCATCTATGTTCCACTAGCAGTGATTCTAAGTATTGTCGCATTATTTATGCAAATTTCATTTTAAGAAGGTGAAGAGATGAAAGATTTTAGTATGAATGAAATGCAGAAGTTGCAAGAAAAATTACAAAATAAATATAAAAATCAGTGGGAACCTATTTCACCGGAAAACGGTAAAAATAAAATGCTTTGGATGATTGGTGAGCTTGGAGAGGTTATCGACATCGTCAAGAAGAATGGACATAAAGAAGCCACTGAAAATGAAGAGTTAAGAAAAGAACTAGTTGAGGAACTTGCAGATGTGCTAATGTATTATAATGATGTATTAGCTTGTTACGGTATCACAACAGCTGAATTAAAAGAAGCTTATACCGCTAAATTTGAAAGTAATATGAAACGGTGGTAGAAAATGAAAAGGACATAACCAACAGATGGCTATGTCCTTTTTGTTATGTTTGTTAAAAAATAAGATGCGCAGCTAATGCGATCACTGGTAAAGTAACGAGGGTTCTTTGAATAAAAATCAGAAACAAATCGGGTAGAGTAATATCTATATCTGAACCAAGAATTACTGCACCTGCTTCTGATAGATAGACAAGTTGTGTAACGGATAATGTTGCTATGATAAATCGGGTCATTTCACTTGGGATCGTTGAACCGATAAACGAAGGTAG
>CAYROB010000209.1:0-2577 GCA_964425775.1 uncultured Carnobacteriaceae bacterium | reverse complement strand
AGCGATTGGTTCAACGGTTGCGATTTTGATTGCGAGTCGATTGAATCTTTTATACAGCGTAACGGCGGGTATTATCACCTTGTTAACCATTCAAAATACAAAAAAAGAAACCTTGAAGATTGCGTTGAAGCGAATGGCTGGCTTCGTTTTGGCGGTGGGTTTAGCCTATGTGATTTTTATGAGTATGGGTTTTACGACACCGGCTTTTGGCGGCTTTGTCTTTATCTTTGTTGCACTTGCGAATTTGTTGAATATTGAAGTAGGCGTGGTGATGAACTCAGTCTTGGTGACTCATTTCTTAGTGGAACAACGAATGGATTTAGAGTTAATTACAAACGAAGCGCTGATTTTGTTGATTGGAATGGGAATGGGAATTATCGTCAACTCCATCATGCCGAGTAATGAAGAGCAAATCAGGCAAGAGCAAAAAATTGTTGAGGACCGGATGCGGGAAACGTTGAATTGCTTGTCGAAGATGTTGAAGAACCGGCAAGACTGTAATTATGTCGAAGCGCAGAGTAGTCGCATGGACTTATTGAATGTGGAGCAATTGATTGATAACTTATTGAAGAAAGCCTATGAAGATGCCGGAAATACTTTGCTTACTGAAACGCGCTATCAGATTTCTTACTTAGAAATGCGTAAGCATCAACTCACAATTTTAGATGATATTCGCGAGAATATTAAAGAGATTAATGATCATTTACCACATTCGCTTAAAATATCAAACTACATAAGAAAAGTGAGTTTGGAATTTACGGAAAGTAATAATGTGAAAGATTTGTTAGTCGAATTGGATGAGTTATACGATTTTTTCAGGGAAGAGAGCTTACCGAAAACGAGAGAAGAGTTTGAAAATCGCGCGATTTTGTTTCATATTTTAAAAGACTTACATAAGTTTTTAGAAACGAAACGAACCTTTATCGAGAATTATTAGAAAGGAGAATTTTATGGAGTTTATAAAAAAGATTGTTGAAAATTCGAAGATTATTTCTGTTGTTTTAGTATTGTTGGCTTTGGTTCATCGCTTTTTTGGTGACTCCAAATGGCAATATTATCCTTTATATTTTCTAGCCTTTATTTATTTTATCTTTATTGCATTTTATACATTGAATCTCTTTACACTGACCCCACGAATTAGTCGTTGGCTGATTGGGATTGGGTTGTTTTTAATTATCCTTACCGTGTTTACATTTAAAGCTTTCCCAAAAACGAAGATGCTTTTGCCGACCGGGGAGTTTGCAATCGGCACACAAACCTTTGAGGTAGAAGACCCAATAAGAGAAGAGATCTACACGGAGAAAGAAAATGATAAACGTCGCCTGAAGTATCAGGTCTGGTATCCAACCGATGATGTAGATGGTTTGGAGCGGGTGAAATGGTTGAGTGATGGGACTTTAGTGCCACGCCATTTGTTAGATAGTGCTACCTTACCAGCACCACCCTTTATTTTGGATCAGCTAGCTGAGATTGATGCGAATTCTTATGCAGATGCGGCGTTAAGTGAAGCGCAAGCGAATTATCCAGTGATTCTCATTTCACATGGTTGGCGAGGTTTTCGTGAGTTACATACCGATTTTGCGGAAGACTTGGCATCTCACGGGTACTTTGTGCTTTCAATTGATCACACCTATGGGTCAGAAGCCGTGAAGTTTGATGATGGCAGTATCGCTTACTTGAACAGAGAGGCGCTACCAAAAATGGTGCGACCAGCTATTTTTAGTGAAAAAGCCCAAAAATTAGCGATTACCTATGGTGAAGATGTGAAGACTGTGTTAGATGATTTAGAGAATTTAAATGAAACTTTTGATGGGAAGCTTGATTTAGAAAGTATAGGTCTCCTTGGGCATTCAACCGGTGGAGCCGGCGATGTGTATACAGGTTTGCGTGATGAGCGCGTGAAAGCTATAATTGGGATGGATGCTTGGGTGAATCCACTTGACTTGGAAGAGTTAAGAGATGGGCTAGCCATGCCTGCTTTGTTTTTGCGCAGCAAGCAGTGGGCTTGGCGTGAAAGTCGCGAGCCCTTGAATTTACTCGTTCGAAATTCACCGGATGCGCGGATTATTGAGATGGACAAGACAAAACATCTGGATTTCCCGATGATTTATATGCTGTCGCCTTACACGAAGAATATCGGGTTGACCGGGGAATTAGGTGGGCGCGAATCATCGATTATTCAACGCGGCATTGTATTGGATTTCTTTGATGACAAATTAAGAAACAAATCATTCACTAAAAATTATTTAAAAGATTATGTGGAAACCTATGAACATTTAGCTTTTGAAAGAGAAGACGAATGGTTTGAAGAATTGAGCGAAATAATTAATACAGAAATAAACAAGGAGAGGGAGAAAAAATGAAAAGAATATTTGATTTAGAATATAATGATTTTATGAATTATGGGAAAGCGGAGTTGTTGGAGTCGATCAAACAGTCAGAGGGACGCACGGTGATGGCGGAAACAGTCATTAGTGTGATGCCATTACTTGATGGAGTGGCGAATGCGGAAACTGCCAGTGCCTTTGGGGCAGACATGGTTACATTAAATGCCTTTGATTTTGAGAATCCGTTTAT
>CAYROB010000208.1:0-2579 GCA_964425775.1 uncultured Carnobacteriaceae bacterium | reverse complement strand
ACAATGTATAAATATGCATTCCAATTCGTACCTTGCGAAATATGTAAAATAAATTGTGCAAAAAGGCACGAGGAGGAAATGAATTAATATGGAAAATGGTACAGTAAAATGGTTTAACGCAGAAAAAGGTTTTGGATTTATCGAACGTGAAGGTGCAGACGATGTATTTGTACACTTCTCAGCAATCGAAGAAGAAGGATTCAAAACATTAGACGAAGGACAAGCAGTTACTTTCGAAATCGAAGATGGCGACCGCGGACCTCAAGCAGCAAACGTTCAAAAAGCGTAATTTAAACTAAAACTAAATTGTAATTAATTTTACAAATAAAGGACCGAGGAGACATTATTGTCCCCTCGGTTTTCTTATATTCTAAAACATTTAGGATTAAGATTATTAATTTACTAAAATGAATGCAAAAAAATAAAAAAAGCTGTACAATAAGCATTGTGCAAATTAAAAGAAAAAGATAAGTATCCTCCCGTTAATTATAAGAATAGAATTACTAAAAAAAATAAATAGTAGGTATTTTAAAAAAGGAGTTTTTGAAATGGTTTGGTGGCTTTTTAATAAAAAGAAAATTGGGATTGACTTAGGGACAGCGAACACAAATGTTTATGTTGAAGGAAAAGGAATTGTAATCGGTGAACCCTCTGTTATTGCAGTAGAAAAAGATTCAGGAGATATTGTTGCAGTCGGTCAAGATGCACAAAATATGATTGGTCGTACTCCAGGAAGCATTATAGCGACACGTCCGATGAAAGATGGAGTTATTGCCGACTTTGACACAACAGCAGCAATGATGGAATACTTTATAAATAAGGCAAATCCAGGATTTGGTTCAAAACCCTCTGTCATTATTTGTGTACCAGGTGGCGGAACAGAAGTTGAAAAAAGAGCCATTGTTGACGCGGCAATATTAGCCGGTGCACGAGAAGCGTTCTTGATTGAAGAACCTTTTGCAGCTGCAATTGGAGCTGAATTGCCTGTAAACGAACCAACCGGAAGTATGGTGGTTGATATTGGTGGTGGAACAACTGATGTTGCAACAATTTCCTTAGGTGGAATTGTTTCAAGTCGTACGAATCGTTTTGCTGGTGATGCAATGGATGAGGCGATTACTTCTTACATTCGAAACAGACATAATTTATTAATAGGTGAAAGAACGGCCGAATCGGTTAAGAAAGAATTAGGATCTGCTTCAGTAGAGATGGCTAAAGAACTTGGAAGTACCGAAATACGAGGGCGCGATTTAATGACTGGCCTACCAAAAACAATCAGTATTGATGCGGTAGATATAAGTGAGGCGATTCAAGAAGTCATCTCGAATATAGTAGCGATTGTGAAAGAAACATTAGAAGATACCCCCCCTGAGATTTCATCGGATGTTATTGATCGTGGAATTATTTTAACAGGTGGAGGCGCCTTATTAAATGGATTAACAGAAGTCTTATCAAAAGAAACAGGTGTCCCTGTTTTTGTAGCTGAAGATCCATTGAATTGTGTTGCAATAGGTACCGGTTTAGCTTTATCACAAATGGATATTCTACAAAAAAGAAGTAAGTAATTTAACTAAAGTAAATTTGAATTAATAAAACAAATGTTAGGAGTGATCAGTTGAAAGATTTTTTTAATAATAAAAAACTAATCACTTTGTTAATTAGCCTTGTTTTTTTTATGAGTATTTTATTGATTACCTTTAAGAATACAGGAACAGCATCGGGCTCCCAACAACTAATCAATGACGTGACAGCAGTTGTTGGTCGTTTCGTTTCAAAACCGGCTAATGCATTAAATACTGTTATTTCAGATGTGAATAATTTACAGGATACATTTGAAGAAAATAAAAAACTAAAAAAAGAACTTGATAAGTTGGCAGAGACGCAAGCAGAATTAGCAACAGTAAATAAAGAGAATAAAGAGTTGAAAGTAGAGCTCGGATTACAATCAACTGTAACGGACTATGAAATCATCTCAGGTTCAGTAATTGCTAGAAATCCTGATCAGTGGATTGATCAAATTATAATTGATCGAGGAAGTTCTGATGGTCTAACAAATGGGATGTCTGTGATGTCAAATAACGGGTTAGTTGGACGTATATCTGAAGTAAGTCCAACTAGTTCAAAAGTTACCCTGCTCACAGCAGATAAGGAAACAGCTATTTTAACAAGTGCAGAAATTATCAATGAGGAAGATACAATATTCGGAGTAATCAATGCATATGATTCAGAGAGAAAACAGTTGATTATGGAGCAAATTATCTCGACTGATTCAATCGAAATTGGCTCGGAAATTGTCACGTCTGGACTCGGTGGTGTTGTGCCGCGTGGATTACTCGTTGGTGTAGTTTCAGAAGTTACACTAGATCGCTATGGTTTAGGACAAAGAGTCTATATTGAGCCAGCGGCGGACTTTGAAAATATACGATTTGTTACGATTATTCATCGTGAAGCAGAGCTTTTAGATGAGCAATCTGAAGAAAGTGAGTAGGATTTGAGTGTATAATTCGAAAGGGAAACTCTTAGCCATTACTTTGATGTTTTCATCTCTTATCCTTGATGGTTTCATCGCAAGTTATTGG